>DASQQM010000223.1:0-16167 GCA_035643475.1 Anaerolineae bacterium
GAGGAAAAAATTTGGGGCTATCGGGGAGATGCTTTACCGGGCTGCTTTTGGCATCGATGATGCCCCGGTGACCCCGACGCACCGGGGTATGGAGGTAAAATCCTTTGGACAGAGCCTATCTTTAGGGAAAGGAAGCGCGGATATCGATTACCTGTGCGACGTATTGCTCGGCCTCTGCGATGGGGCGACGAGGAGAATGAGGAAGGCCGGATATCGTGGAAAAACGGTCGTTGTGCATATCTGCCTTGGGCGGCTTTTTGACCTTAGCCGGCGTACCTGCCTAGGGGCCTACACTGATCTCCCCGGCCGGATCTATGACGCGGCCAAGGATCTCCTATTGGGGGAACTGGCATCGCTCGATATCTATCCGGCTACTAAGATAGGGGTTAGTATAACCAACCTTACTAACAGGAGCTCCGGACAACAGATATCGGTTTTTGACTCTTCGGATGAGAGGGAGGCGGCGGTGACATCGATCGTCGATCGGATAAAGAATAGATATGGGGAGAAAGCGATGACCAGATGCGCGCTTCTCGGCCTGCATGGTAGGTACAATGGGGTCCCCAGGGCAGAGATCGGAATATTTTAGTACTACTCTATTTCACCTCGATGCGTAGTGGATAATGTTCCATCCGGAGAGGTCCGTAACGTACAGGCTGGTTTTGTAGAGATCGCTTGCCTCACTGCCAAATCCCCACTTGATGATAATGAGCAAGCAATCCTGCTTTTTAAATGTCGCTTTTTCCAGGTACACCGGAAGTGCAGCGCGCTTTGTCCGGTCCAGAAGCGCATTAATTGGGCTTCGCAGCAGCTCACCATCACCTCCCTGCGCGGTTACCTTTTTTATCAGTGCATCGAGGATTTGTGCACGCTTATCGCTGGCATCCTTTACACTATAGATACCATCGGTCTTTTTATGTATATCATCAAGGAGCGCCTCTGCGGAGGTAGGGTCGTAATCTTTCTTTGAGGTGAGAACCATGGGCCAGGATTGGTTAGTTGAGTCGGGGAGCCCCCTCGATAGGAGCTCATCTGATTTTTGCATAGCAGATGATGCCTCGCTGCTGGCGTATGGTGTAATGGCATGGCGTTTGGCAGTTCCGTTGGTTAGGTCTTTAGCTGTCGCATCTTGGTAGTGCTGCTCGACCCCACCAGGAGATTTCCCTCTCTCTTCCGGAGCAAGAGAGCGCTCACTGAATGTATCATACTTGGACTTGCCTTCAGCCTTATCTGAAGCCTGCTCAACGGACGTCTGGTTATTCATCCCACCCATATCAATGAGCGCTAGTACCGATACTAGCGCAATAGCGGCTACCGCTCCCGTAGCTACCAGGTATCTAAGACGTGGCATTGCCAGCCATCGCCTTGCTGGTGCTGGGTCGCTCGACCCGTCTTCTGCTATTTGCCGGAGGGCATGCGAAACATCGGTTGGTACATCAAGTTCACCAAGGCCGTGCACCATGGAGACCGTATCCTTGAGTGCAGCAAGCTGCGCTC
Organism: Anaerolineae bacterium; assembly: GCA_035643475.1. Classification (GTDB taxonomy): domain Bacteria; phylum Actinomycetota; class Aquicultoria; order Aquicultorales; family Aquicultoraceae; genus DASQQM01. Next base: position 1,498 of record DASQQM010000223.1, read on the forward strand.
GGCAGCTTGGGCAATCATCCAGGTGAGAGGCGACGTGGCGGCGCTCATCCGCTGTAAGTTCGCTATCTATGTACGCACTTAGCTGATCAACAAAATCTTTACAATCCATAATCTTATCCATTTAGACGTTTATCTTTCCATACAGTTCCATTATTGGGGCGAGCTTCTCGGCCAACTTACCCCTGGCGCGCGCAAGGCGCGACTTAACGGTGCCGACTGGCACGCCGGTGATGCTTGCAATATCTTCGTAGTTATAGCCCTGCAAGTCGCGGAGGATTATCGCAATGCGCTGGTCTTCCGGTAGCGTCGTAATGACCGATTGCACCAGTTCCTGCAGCTCTTTTTGCTCGTAGTGCTGGCTTGGGCCTGTGCCACCATCTGACACCGCCACTTCATCAATATCAAAGGTCGAAACCCTCCGGGATTCCTTGCGAAGCCAATCCTTGCAATAGTTCACCGCAAGGCGGTAGAACCAGGTAGAAAAGGCGGCGTCGCCCCGGAAGCTGGTCACCTTTTTATGAAGGTGGATGAATATCTCCTGGGTGAGGTCGGCGGCATCCGTTGCGTTTCCTGTCATCCGGTAGGTTACGTTATAGATATAACGCTCGTACCGGCTTATAAGCTCATTAAAGGAGCCTTTATCACCCGCAAGATAGCGCTGTATTATCGGCCCATCTGGGTCGGACTCATTGCGTACCATCTTCCGCCTTTAAGGTCGTCGTGTGCTTTCGTTGAAAGAATATCACAGATACAGAGCGTTAGACAGTCGTAATTTACAGGGGATGGAACTATAGCAAAAGGTGCATCGTCTAAGAATTAGGATAGAGATTAAGGAGGATATATGCGAAAGCTAAATATTAAATCGGCAATCATTGGAATCTTCATCGGGTTGATCTTCTTTTCCCTGGGAACTGTGATATTGAATGCAGTGCGCCCGGGTGCTCAGGGTCGGCGGGCCGTGACATCTGAGGTCCAGCAACCTACGGAAGCCCAGGTAACGCCATTTAAGGAGTACTCCTTGAAGGATGGCCAGCCTACCAATGGATCACTAGATGAGCAATTGGCAAGGGGGTTACCCGAGGGTAGCGAGCCCGGGACCGAATTTCGCGACGGGCAATCCAATTCTCACTCCGGCTCGGCCCTTACAAAACTTACTATGCCGGCACTCGATGAGAAGATTATAAGAACCGCTAACATCGAACTCCAAGTTAAGAAGGGTAAGTTTAATGCCAGTTACGATCGTGCGGTGGCCATCGCGCGGAGCGCCGGCGGCTTTGTAAGCCAGTCCAAGAGCACGGCGACACATGGAAGCGTTGCGAGCGGTGAGATAATAATGCGTATCCCCGCCCAGGATTTTGAGATGGTCCTCTCGAGCCTTAAGCGACTTGGCAAGGTTAAGGCGGTCGATATTTCGAGTGAGGATGTCTCCGAAGAGTACGTTGATCTGAAGAGCCGGCTAAAACACTGGCGGGCGCAGGAGGCTGTCATGCTCGATCTTATGGGAAAGGCGAAAACGATATCAGAGAGTATCACTATACAAAATAACCTGTCGCAAATCCAGATGGAGATCGAGAGGATTAGTGGACGTCTGAACTTCCTGGAGAACCGCACCAGTTATGCTACGATACAGCTTTACATGGCCGAGCCTCAGGTAACAGTACGGGCGGATGAGTGGGGCCTCAAGACAGCACTGCGTAACGCGCTGCGGGCAAGCATGGGTATAGTGAACTCACTTATCATCCTGGTAGGGTATGTGCTGCCCCTTACTCTCATTGTCAGTGTTGGTTATCTACTGTACCGTCCTGTTATGAACATTGTAATAGCAAGGAGAAGACTGCAGAAGATCGGTGAATAGGTGAATCGGTGAATCGGTGAATCGGTGAATCGGTGAATCGGAACGAGGGTGAGAGGTGTGGGTAGTGTCTTAAAGTGCCAATGTACCAAGGCGCCAATGTCAACGAGGGTAGGAAATGTGGGGAGAGTTACCCAGTGTTGCAGTTACCAGTTGATGTGGGTAAGAGACGTGGGTAGTGTCTTGGATGTGCCAAGGTGCCAATGTCAGTGAGGGAAAGAAATGGGAAAAGTTAGCCAGTGCTGCAGTTCTGCGGTGCTGCAGAGTGTGGGTAGTAGATGAGGGTAGTAGCCACTAGTCAATGAATTACATCTGTCATTAGGAGCACCCGACCCACTTAAAAGTAGGTAGTTTAAGAAATGACACTCCTGGTAAAAGAAGTGTGTCATTAGGAGGAGCGATAGCGACGTGGCAATCTCACTACCCGCATATCTTACTTACATTGACTGCAGCACCGCAGCACTGGTAACTGCAGTACTACTAGGGCCCGCCCCATAAATGGGGCAACTACGAATTGATATTGGCACGGCAGTACATTGGAACGTTGGCACATCAGGACCGGGGACTGGAGTACCACTGGTACTTCTAGAGATTTGCGATGAGCTCGTCACTACGCTTTTTGATCTCCCAGCGGATGCGGCCGAGTGTTGTCCATTGCGAAGCCACCACGACCAATGCGACATCTTGGATAAGAGGAGATATGGCAACGGGCCCCTGTTCATACTCGAGTATGGCCAACCGGAGTGCGCCCTGTTCAAGCTCGTGCCCAATCTTATCGAGGGTGTTAAAGCCGGTCGCTATGACCGCACTTACCATATCGAGATCGAACTCGATATTTGAAGCATAATCGACCACGAAGCCGTCGCGGGTTACGAGGAGGGCAGCTATCACCCCGTCTATGCTGGTGAACCGGTGCAGTATTTGCTGCAGTGCGATAATCTCCTCGGGCTCTTTTTTGTTTAGTAGCCGATCAGACTCTTCCTCCGTAATCAGCTGTTCTTCCCGCTCTCTTTTGGTCTCCTCGGGCTCTTCGGTTTTAGATGCCGCTGGCTCCTTGTCTTCAGTAGCGGAAATTTCTACCTGGCGCTCTTGATCTACAAGGGGCCTCTTCTTACCACCGGGCTCCTTGCGCTTTCCCACGGGTTCGGCCTCATTGCCTTCAATCCCCTGGGATTCTTTTACTCTTTCAGCAAGTGTTTCAACGATATTTTTGCGAACTCCTGCTCCTCTAGGTGACGAACTAGTATCTTTGACAGCATCTGATTCCTCTTTCTCCTTATGGTCGGAGTTCTTATCTGGTTCATTGCCCTTCAAAAATACAGATATTAGCTCTGCGAAATCCCGCTCATCCAACTTGGGCCTCCTATGAAACAAGACTTACCATCTGTTAATAGTTTACAGTTAGTCTTCCCAATTGCCAAGTGTTAAAGGGCTTTGCTTAAAGTTATTAGGTAGCTATTCAGGAAGGTCATTAAGTGATTCTACAGCAAATTATCCATTTTTAATGATGTTGCAGAGATCATCTATAAAATTCCGCCGCTCGTTGCCGATCTCGATTAGCGCATCTATAACGCACGCGATATCGGCCTCCGGTTCGTAGGAATAGATCGAGGAGAAGCTGCCGTTCTCGGAGATCTTTTTCAGGACCCCGGCGTTGGTGAGCTCCTCGGCCTCTTTATGTACTAGATCGGCCTTGCGACCGATTATGTTTGCCAGCCCGCGCGGTGTATGGATGGAGAAGGGGTTTGCTTTATAGAATTGAATTAAATTCCACTTCGTGGGCGACCCGAGGATATCTAAAACTACTACCCTTGTCTTACTATTTAATCTTTTTACGAATTTAGCGACCTTTTTATTCATCAACCCATTTCCTCAGCTAATCCTGTTTGCTCGCTAACTGCTGGAAGAGTTTGTATTGCCTAATCAAGCCCACTAGAACTAGTATTAGAAATGCCATTTCGGCAAGCGCCTGGATATTTCTCAATACTAATATTATCGGCTCCCAGACTTGCATACTAAATACTGTCTGTTTTTCCAGCAGGTTTACATCGATGTTCGCCTTAAGCACCGGCTGGATGACTTTGAATTTCTGCAAAAAATCATATGTGGTAAGTATAGTAAATGAAATGGCGTATATGGGTACGCTCGGTAGTATCCATCGCCAGCTGTCCGCCAGGTCACCTTCAACCATAAGCCATATCTTCCGGGCGATAATGGCTGCGGCGAGCCCGGTAACTGCAACGACGACTGCGATCAAATCGACGAACATCAGTTTGTGCCTCGCTCAGTGAGTCCCCGTATGATCCGGTATTGGTGCAGAAGGCCGAAAAAGGCGAGTATGATAAAGACGAAGTGCGCTATATTTCTCAGCAGGTGCGCGCTTATACCAGCGATTGAGGGAACACCAAGTTCATCGATGGCGGTAAGCAGCGTTGCCAGCGCTAATACCTGGAAGGCGATAAAAGCATATTTCCAACTTGTAGCCAGATTGCCGGCTACCTTCCTCAGTATGCCAAACGAGGCTAAAGCGGCCACGCTTGCCAGAAAAAAGTTAATTGTTTCGACGACTGCTATAAAGCTCATTAAGACTACCTTTTTTTACGGATCAATCCTTCTTCAAGCAAGGTTTTACCGCTTATCATGCGAGAGGGAAAACCGGTTAAAATTCCCTGGTGCCCAGCAAATTTCTTCTCGATATTTATGCCATTGCTCGTGATCTCATATTTCCTGATGTCCTTGGCGTGCTGGCTACCTCTGGCCTTAAGTATCGTAAGCGCAGTCTCGAGCTCGCTCTCTATCTCTACATACCTCAGGAAAAGGATGTTATCAACGATAAAACCGATACTCGACTCAAAGGCGTTGTCGTGGCCAAATAGCAATGGGATTTCACTTGTCAAAATAGTGGTAAGCCCCAGCCTTTTCATGCCATTAATCAAGCTGTTGAGTACTTGTCTTAGCTCTCGCTGATCGAAACCCACCTGCTCCATCAATGTAACCGAATCTACAACAATTCTTTTAGCATCGGTTTTAGCCACTATTTTATCGAGGAGCCCATTTTCCTTCTCAAGCTCGCTCTTCAGAACGGCAGGCGATGTGAATACCACCTTAATCTTATCCTCTGCCTCGTATTTCTTGAGATCCCAGCCGATGTTCATAGCATCCCGGTAGATGATCTCAGGGAACTCCTCAAATGTGATAAAGATCCCTGGTTCATTGAATCGTACGGCTCCGTTATAGATAAATTGAACACCAAAGGTCGTTTTTCCGGTACCGGGCGGGCCTGCGATCACGGTCGAACTCCTCTCGTAAAGGCCGCCATTGAGGAGCTCATCTAATCCCGGAATACCGCTTGATATCTTTTTCAACCGTATCCTCCATTTCTCATATTATGTGTTACCTTGTTGCATACTAATTGTTACGTTTCGTTTAGAGGCACACCAGCATATCAGCGAAACGTTAAGCGCCGGTACAGGTTGGAATACTCATAGCTTAGCCTATCTCTATTTTTACCAGATTAATGCAATAAGAGCAAAGTGTACTTATATCGGTGAGTGGGTGAATGGGTGAATCGGAACGAGGGTAGAAGATGTAGGTAGGGTGGCCGGGTGGCCAGGGGCTCATTGGACTCGGGTCACCCTTGCAATGACCGCGGTCATTGCAAGGGTGACGGAGAACTAATCTTCCTCTACCGTTATTGCCTCCATGGCACACTCTTCCTCACAGGTTTTGCAGCCATCGCAGCTATCTTCATTGACAGCTTTGGCTATGTCATCGATGAGTTCAAACACGCCATTAGGACAACTGTCCACGCATGTTCCGCACCCCGAGCACTCGTCGACATCGATGATAGGTTTTGTCATTAAAACTCCTCCTTGCAGTAGGCTTTAATCTACACTATTAAATCTTATACAAAACTAGATATAGCTTGTAAAGAGATTTGCGCGATAGATCATGGTAATTTATGGCTACTTGCGTTGGCAAGCACTGGGCTTAACGGTAAACAACCATCAATGCAAGATCCCCGTACTGGTCACCCTGCAGCAAAGACAGCAGGGACGCACATCCCCATTTCCTTTACTAACGGTGGATGGGCACAACGATCATCGTCTCCTGCGATCTTAAATGAGTTTACTATGGAGTAGGATAGTAAGAGATGACTTAAAAAAATTGACAATACCACACTTAGATTTTATACTAACATTAAACTATAGCGTAAGGAGTGTTGATACATGGCTAAAGCTTTGGGGATTGACTTGGGAACGACCAACTCGTGCATGGCCATTCTTGAGGTCGGCGAGCCGAAGGTAATCGCTAATGCTGAAGGTGGCCGGGTTACACCATCAGTAGTTGCGTTCTCAAAGACTGGCGAAATCCTCGTTGGCGAGGTAGCGAAGCGCCAGGCAATAACCAACCCAGACCGGACGATCAAATCAGTAAAGCGTGAGATGGGAACGGGCTGGGAGGTCGATATCGACAGTAAAGATTATGCGCCGCAGCAGATATCCGCCTTCGTCCTGCAAAAACTCAAGAGGGATGCCGAGGCATATCTGGGTGAGAAAATCAGCCAGGCCGTAATTACCGTGCCGGCATATTTCGAAGATTCGCAGAGGCAGGCGACGAAGGATGCCGGAAAGATTGCAGGGCTTGAGGTTTTGCGAATTATAAATGAGCCAACAGCTGCAGCGCTCGCCTACGGTCTTGATAAGGAGCATGACCAGACGATTCTCATATTTGACCTGGGCGGCGGGACGTTTGACGTATCAATCCTGGATATCGGCGACGGCGTCTTCGAGGTCCGTGCAACTGCGGGCGATAATCGCCTTGGTGGCGACGATTGGGATCAGAAGGTAATTGACTGGATGGCCGATGACTTTAAGGCCAAGAATGGGATTGATTTAAGAAGCGACAAAATGGCGATGCAGCGCTTAAAAGAAGCAGCAGAAAAGGCCAAGATGGAGCTCTCAACGACCCTTTCTACCAACATCAACCTGCCATTCATTACCGCGGATGCCGATGGTCCAAAGCACCTTGATATGACGTTGACACGCTCTGAGTTCCAGAGGATGACGGTCGACCTTCTTGATAGGTGTCGCAGGCCGGTTCAGCAGGCGATGAAGGATGCCGGTGTTTCCGCAAATGACGTCGACCACGTCATCCTTGTTGGCGGCTCAACCAGGATGCCTGCGGTCCAGGAAATGGTTAAGGAATACACCGGAAAGGAGCCGCATAAGGGCGTAAACCCGGATGAGGTTGTCGCTGTCGGTGCGGCGATACAGGCTGGCGTATTAATGGGCGAGGTCAAGGACATTCTCCTTCTTGACGTCACCCCGTTGTCATTAGGTATTGAGACGCTTGGCAGCGTGTTTACCAAGCTGATTGAAAGAAACACCACCATCCCAACGAGGAAGAGCGAGATATTTACGACCGCTGTCGATGGCCAGACGAGCGTTGAGATCCACGTACTGCAGGGTGAGCGCGAGATGGCTGCTTACAACAAGACCCTCGGTCGATTCCACCTGGTGGATATCCCGCCAGCTCCAAGGGGAGTGCCGCAGATTGAGGTGGGATTTGACATAGACGCCAACGGCATAGTAAATGTCTCTGCGAAAGATCTTGGGACGGGCAAGGAGCAGAGGATCACTGTTACCGGCGCCACCGCTCTTGGTAAGGATGAGATAGATCGGATGGTAAAAGAGTCGGAATCCCACGCGGAGGAAGATCACAAGCGGCGCGAAGAGGCAGAGGTGAGGAATAACGCCGATAACCTCGTTTATACGACAGAGCGCACCCTAAAGGACCTCGGAGATAAGCTACCCCCAGCCGACAAAGAAGAGATTGAAAAAGCGGTCGCTGAAGCAAAAGATGCCCTTAAGGGATCCGATATCGAGAGGATTAAAAAGGCGCACGAGGATCTGCTCCAGCAGTCGTACAAGATCGGTCAGGCGGCCTATTCGCAGCAGACGGCAGGGGCGACCGCCGATGGTGATGGGACTGGCCCATCGCAGAACGGCGAAAATGTAGTGGATGCTGATTTTGAGGTCGTTAGCGAAGAAGGCGACAATAAGTAGTAAAAATAAGCATGAAGAGGAGTGGCGTATCTTTTAGAAGGAGGCGTTTGATATGGCTATTAGAAGATGGGACCCGTGGCATGATCTGATAGCGATGCAAAGCGAACTCAACAAGCTATTTGAACGCACCTTTAGCTCAGAGGAGCGGGGCGTTGCCAGGGCGGCGGTCTGGGCTCCGGCAATAGATATGTTTGATCGTAACAACGCCGTTATTGTGCGCGCTGAACTTCCAGGAGTAAAGGCTGAAGATGTTGATATTTCAATAATCGACAACAAATTGGTAGTCAAAGGCGAGCGAAAGTTTAAAGAAGAGATAAAAGAGGAGAATTACTACCGTATAGAACAGCGCTACGGCTCCTTTGAAAGGATCGTTCAGTTGCCTGCCAAGGTCGATGTCGGAAACGTTGAAGCGGTATATGCTGAAGGAGTACTAGAGATCAATCTGCCAAAGGCCGAGGAAGAAAGGCCGAAGCAGATAAAGATTAAAGCGGTGGAAGGAAAATAATATATCAAAAGATCGCCACTCCTTCCCGATAATTTTGGGGTGATATTATTGGCAATAGACAATGACCTGAATGGACGCATTGATGAAAAAGATGAATCAGCCGTAGTTGATACCGGGCAAGCCCATGAGGTATCAGAACCCGATGCTTCAACCGGCGTCCAGCAGGAGGATTACGATATTTTGAAAGAGCGCTTGAGCCAGAAAGAAGCAGAAGCGGCCGAATATCTCGATAAGTTAAAAAGAGTTCAGGCAGAGATGGAGAATTTCCGCAAGAGGATGCTTAAAGAGCAGGAGCAGATAATTCAGCATGCGGCGCAGACTGTGATACGAGAGCTTCTCCCGGTAATCGATAACCTGGAGCGGGCTTTGGATGCGGCGAATGCGGAAAGCGATGCCGCTAAACTGCGTGAGGGAATAGAGTTAATTTACTCCCAGATACAAGAGCTTCTGACAAGGGAGTACGTCGAGGTAATCGATCCGCTCGGTCGTGCATTCGATCCCCAGAAGCACGAGGCGGTCATGCAGGTAGCGAGCGATGAGTATGAGGAGAATGCCGTAACGGAAGTTCTTCAAAAAGGCTATGAGCTGAAGGGCAGGCTTTTGCGCCCGGCAATGGTAAAAGTAGCAAGGTAGCTACTGGAAGGGTCCGGGGGCCAGGGACCAGGGATCGGGACGTAGGTAAGAGGTGTGGGTACTGTCTTGAGGTGCCAAGGTGCCAATGTTGATGAGGGAAAGAAGTGTGGGTATAGTTACCCAGTGCTGAGGTGCTGCAGAGTGTGGGTAGAAGATGAGAGAGATCAGCCATTTGCCTAGTGAAAGCAAGATATGTGGGTAATGAGCCACTAGCCAATGAATGGATAACAGGTGTAGATGGATCGGGCGCACTTATGTCCCCTCCCCCTCGATGGGGGAGGGTCAGGGTGGGGGTGAATACCCCAATCTTATACCCACATGCTGATAGCTGATAGCTGAGAGCTGATAGTTTTACTATCAGAAAAGAGATTGCCATGACTTCCCTACGGCCTTCGGTCCCCTTCTCTTTTCTTAGGACTTCGGCTCACCGCAATGAAAAACTAATAAGTGCTCGCAACGGCAGCAATCAATGCAAGGCTGACAGAGTAGTAGAAGCTGACAGCTGAGGGCTGACGGCTGAGAGCTATATAAATTGGTGATAACGATGAGTTCGAGTAGAACCTATAAGGATTATTATGCTGTTCTCGGGGTGGGAAGAAACGCGACCCAGAAGGAGATTAAGGATGCCTACAGGAAGCTTGCGCGGAAATACCATCCCGATGCAAATAAAAGCGATAAGGAAACCGAAGAGAAGTTTAAAGAGATAAGCGAAGCATACGAGATGCTAAAGGATCCGAAGAAGCGCAAGGAATATGATGGGATGGGGCGCTTCTTCGGTGGTCACAATCCGGGCGCTGGGGGCTGGCATGATTCCTCAAGGGCTAATGGTGGTTTCTCCTTTGGTGGCGGCATGGGCGACCTATTTGACCTATTTGGGGGCGATGTAGGGGGTCGTCGGGCAAACATGCCGACAAAGGGCGAAGATATCATCTACAATGTGCGTTTAACGTTTGATGAGGCCCTTAAAGGAAAGACCGTACAGTTCATAATCAACAGGGAGGAACCCTGTATGTCGTGCGGTGGTACGGGTGCAGCGCCGGGCTCTGGGAGAAAGGTCTGCCAAGTATGCGGTGGCCGTGGCCTCATCGCTGATAACCAGGGGATATTTAGCATCAGCAGGCCCTGCCCAAGTTGCAATGGGCAGGGGAGCGTGGTCGAAAAGCCCTGTGGCACGTGCCGGGGTAACGGTCATGTGGTAACGCCGAAGACCGAAACGGTGAATATCCCGGCAGGCGTAGCCGACGGGAGCAAGCTTAAATTCAAAGGTAGGGGCCAGGCTGGTCTAAACGGTGGCCCGCCTGGAGACCTCTATATTGTAACGAAGGTGGCCCCACACCCTTTCTTCAAGCGCGACGGGAGCGATGTGCTCCTTGACGTCCCGATCACCTTCGTGGAGGCCGCCCTCGGGGCGAGTATCGAAATACCGACCATCGATGAGAGTGTCTCTCTAAAGATCCCGGCGGGGACTCAGGATGGACAGACCTTTCGCCTCAGAGGCAAGGGAGCGGCGAAGCTGAAAGGAAGTAGCAGAGGGGATATGCTTGCTACGGTCCACATCGAAGTGCCGAGGGACCTCTCCCCCAATGAGAAGGAGCTCCTGGTTAGGTTTGCTAGCGCACGGAGCGATAACCCAAGAGGGATATTTGATTCTTGATTATATTTTCCCGGTTTTGGAGTGAGATGGAATGTATGACGAACCGGTATACATGATAAGCGTTGCGGCAAAACTCGCTGGTATGCACCCGCAAACGCTCAGGATTTACGAGCGAAAGAAGCTAATTGAGCCAAAGCGCACTCAGGGCTGTACGCGCCTGTATTCCCAGCGCGATGTCGATCGCCTAAAGCTTATACAGGTGCTTACCCAGGAGTTCGGCATAAACCTAGCCGGCGTCACAAAAGTATTCGAACTGCAAGACGAGATTGAGCAGCTACAGTGCCTTATCAAGCAGCTCGAAGAACGGGCCGCTAAGCTCCAAGGGGCCTTGGATGAAGAGGTTAGAAATGTGAGGCAGAGCGCGCTCGTGCCAATGCCCCGCGGTAGCATCGTTTTGAGAAGGTTATTAGAAGGTAGAAAAAGATGAGGATGGATAAGTTCACTATAAAATCGCAGGAAGCGTTGGGAGAGGCCCAGAGATTGGCCGATAGCATGGGGCATCAGCAGGTCGAACCCGAACACCTGCTTCTTGCTATGATTGATCAGGCGGAAGGTGTAGTAAACCCAATATTGCAGAAGCTCGGCGTCGATCCGGACAAGGTTATGGCGCAGGTCCAAGCAGAGATTAGCAGAAGGCCGAAAGTATCGGGCGCAACCGCAGCGTCCTATGTAGCGCCCGAGTTAAAGAAGGTGCTAGACAACGCGTTTGTCGAGGCAGAAGGGCTAAAGGATGAATACGTAAGTACAGAGCACCTGCTCATCGCCCTAGTATCCGACAAGGGTGCTGCGGCAAAAATAATGCAGTCTTTCGGAGTAACCAAGGAGGCTGTACTCCGGGTATTGGTCGATGTTAGGGGTAGTCAACGAGTGACCGATCAGAATCCGGAGGAAAAGTACCAGGCGCTTGAAAAATACGGCCGGGATTTGACCCGGCTTGCAAGGATCGGAAAGCTCGATCCGGTTATCGGCAGGGATGACGAGATACGCCGGGTCATACAGGTACTCTCTCGAAGAACTAAAAACAACCCGGTCCTTATCGGCGATCCTGGAGTTGGGAAGACTGCTATTGCCGAGGGGCTCGCTCAGCGAATAATGAGCGGTGATGTCCCTGAAGGTCTTAAGGATAAAAGGGTAGTTGCGCTCGACATCGGAGCGCTGATTGCGGGCGCAAAGTACCGCGGGGAGTTTGAGGATCGCCTAAAGGCGGTCCTAAAGGAGGTCACCAGCGCCGAGGGCGAGATAATCCTTTTTATCGATGAGCTTCACACGCTAGTCGGTGCAGGTGCAGCAGAGGGCGCGGTCGATGCAGCAAACCTTCTGAAGCCCGCGCTTGCCAGGGGAGAGCTCAGGGCCATCGGAGCCACGACCATCGACGAGTACCGCAAGCACATCGAGAAGGATGCGGCACTGGAGCGGCGTTTTCAGCCGATAATCGTTGGTGAGCCCTCTGTTGAGGATACGATAGCAATCCTCAGGGGCCTTAAGGAGCGCTATGAGATCCACCACGGCGTGCGCATAACCGACTCAGCCTTGGTTGCTGCGGCAGTTATGTCGAATCGCTATATAACTGATAGGTTTTTACCCGATAAGGCGATCGACCTTATCGATGAGGCGGCTTCGCACCTGCGAATTGAGATCGACAGCTTGCCGACCGAGATTGATGAGATCGAGCGGAGAATAAAACAGTTGGAGATTGAGCGCCAGGCCATGAAAAATGATAAGAGCAAGGTTGCACTCGAGCGGCTTGCACATATTGAAAGAGACCTCGCAGAACTTAAGGAAATGAGCTTTACTATGAGGGCCCACTGGCAGAATGAAAAGCAGGTCATCCAGGAGATACGCGATCTCAAGGAGATGATCGAGCAGTCAAGGACCGAGGCGTCTGCGGCCGAGCGCTCAGGAGATCTTGCGCTAGCGGCGAGACTCCGCTACGGAGACATACTTGCCTTTGAGAAAGAGCTGGAAGAGAAAAATATGCGCCTCCTCGATCTCCAGAAGGATCAGAAGATGCTAAAAGAAGAGGTGGATGAGGAAGATATCGCCGAGGTGGTTTCAAAGTGGACCGGCGTTCCCATCTCAAGGCTCATGGAGGGCGAAATCGAAAAGCTTGTATCGATGGAGGGCCGCCTGCACATGCGGGTTATTGGTCAGGACGAGGCGGTGTCTGCGGTCTCCAACGCTATACGGCGGGCGCGCGCTGGCTTGCAGGACCCCGACCGGCCACTCGGCTCGTTCATCTTCCTGGGGCCGACCGGCGTTGGCAAAACCGAGCTCGCCAGGGCGTTGGCTGAGTTTCTCTTCGACGACGAGCGGGCGATGATACGAATCGATATGTCCGAGTACATGGAGAAACACACCGTCTCCCGGCTGATCGGTGCCCCTCCCGGCTACGTCGGGTACGAGGAGGGTGGTCAGCTTACTGAAGCGGTACGCAGGCGTCCATACGCCGTACTCCTCCTCGACGAGATAGAAAAAGCGCACGGTGATGTGTTCAACGTGCTTCTGCAGATCCTCGACGACGGCAGGCTTACCGACGGCAAGGGACGAACGGTGGATTTCAAGAACACCATAATCGTCATGACATCGAACATTGGGAGCCAGTATATCCAGGAACTCTCGAATCGAGAGGAGATGAGAAGCAGAGTCGATGAGGCGATGAAGCTTCACTTCAGGCCGGAATTCTTGAATCGGGTCGACGAGGTCGTTGTCTTTAACCGCTTGACCCTTGAAGATATCACAAAGATCGTCGATATCCAGATCGGCCATCTGAAGCGGCGCGTTGCCGACCATGGTATAACGCTCACTCTTACCGACAGCGCTAAGGAGCTCCTGGCAATGGAAGGATTCGATCCCGCCTACGGGGCACGTCCTCTGAAAAGGGTTATCCAGAGAAAGCTACAGGATAGCCTTGCTCTAAAGATTCTTGAGGGCGAGATAAAAGAGGGCGATAGGGTGCTCGTGGATGAGGTGGGCGGTGCTATAGCCATTACCATGCAGGTAACCACTGAAGTATAGAGTTATACATGTAGCGAGTTAGAATGAATTAATTGGGCGGGCATTTGGTCCGCCTTTTTCTATTTATAGCAACGTGGTAAAAATGACCAATTCCACTATGCCCGGAAAGCAGGAGATGGGTATATTAAGGGTGAATTATTGGGTAGCGGTAGCTATATAACTGGGCAAAAGGTGGTAAACTGGAGGAAAGCAATCAGTACTCAACTATCAGCTATCAGCGGAAAGATCGATGCAGAAGAGGTAAATTTAGTAATTCAAGGGCTTTAGGAATCAGCGATAAGGGGCAATAGCCACAAAATTATAGATACGTGGCCTTGGCATCGGCTATTGCCCCACTATCAGAAGTGCATCAGTGGTGGTGGCGATAGCGCTGATGCGATGCTCGCTGCCGGTGGCGCGCGAGGTTTTGGAATGCTTAAGTGTGGGTATTTTCTGAAAAAGCCGCCCTGTAGGCGGTTGCTAAATCGGTTACTAAATCGTACATTAGAAACTTAACAGGCCAATCACCGGTTACACCCGGAGCTGTTAATGCATGGATCGTCGAGGAGGAAATCGTGAGATGAGCGCAACCGTAGGCGTACCACAGGCACTACTTTACTATAAGTATTATCCTCTATGGGAGACCTTCTTAAGGGGCTTAGGGGCTGAGATAGTCGTATCGAGCGCAACGACCAAGCGAACGGTCAATACCGGCACATCGCTTGCGGAAAATGAACTTTGCCTCCCCGTGAAGGTGTTTTTCGGCCATCTGATTGAGCTAAAGGACCAGGTGGACGCGCTTTTTGTGCCACGGGTGGTAAGCGTTGAAAAGAGTGCCTATACGTGCCCGAAGTTCTTAGGGCTCCCCGATTTAGCGAGATCGATCGATGATTCGCTTCCCCCGGTACTCGATCCAGTTTTTAACAGTAGACTAGGGCGCAAGAAGTTCTACGAAGCCCTCTTT
>DASQQM010000224.1:0-11072 GCA_035643475.1 Anaerolineae bacterium
ACCACTAACTATGAACTACTAACTTTTGGCTGTGCCAACGTGCCAATGTCAGTGAGGGAAAGAAGTGTAGGTAGAGTTATCCAGTGCTGCAGTTACCAGTTGATGTAGGTAAGAGGTGTGGGCACTACTCTATGAACTACTAACTACTCTAGGAGGGATAAATGGAGAAGGATATTTTCTGTAAGATTGCTTCAGGCGAGATTCCAGCGGATATTGTTTATGAAGACGACGAATTGGTTGCCTTTAAGGATGTCAAGCCGCAGGCACCGGTACATGTTCTGATAGTTCCGAGAAAGCATATATCAAAGCTTAGTGATATGACCACCGGGGATGTGGAGCTGCTCGGCCGGATTATGCTCGCTGCAAACAAGATTGCAAAACTAACCGGTATTGCAGAGAGTGGTTATCGCGTAATTGCCAATAACGGGCCAGATGCCGGCCAAGAGGTCTATCATGTTCATTTCCATGTCCTGGGGGGAAGAAGGCTTGGGCCACTTGGATAAGAAATAGGAGGTACTTTGATTGCCACTTAAGGAGCAATTGACTGAGGACATGAAATCGGCTATGCGTGGAGCATCAGCAGATCCAGGGCAGAGGATTAAGCTATCGACCATCCGGCTACTCCTCTCGGAGATCAAAAATGCCGAGATATTGAAGAAGGGCGCCCTCTCAGATGATGAAGTGGTAGATGTCATCCAACGCCAGGTTAAGCGGAGAAAAGAGGCCATCGAGCAGTATAGAAAGGGCGGGAGAGAAGACCTGGCCGAGAAGGAAGAGAAAGAAGCCACCATTCTCTCCAGCTACCTTCCTGAACAGCTTTCGGACGAGGAAATCATAGACCTTATTAAGGAGGCAATTAAAGAGACCGGCGCCACCTCAGTAAAGGATACGGGTAGGGTTATGGGCACCCTAATGCCCAAGGTGAGGGGTAAGGCAGATGGCAAGCGCGTTAACAGGCTGGCTTCAGAGATTTTGAAGGAATAGGCAGCAGGCAGTCGTAGCTAATTTATGTATATATGGTATAATTTTCTCACTTAAAGGAGTGAGATAGCCTAAATTGGCAGAGCTAGTAGAAATGAAGGTTGTGATCCCAGGCGACCTGTCAATGGTCGCGCTGCTCGGTCACCAGGACCAGTTATTAAGGATTATAGAAAGCAGATTTAAAAGCACTATACTGGTAAGAGGGAACGAAATAACAATCAAGGGTAACACCGAGGAAGTTGAGACCGTGGCTACCATCTTTAAAGAACTATTAACTGTAGTATCGCACGGCCAGCAGCTAACCCCTCAAGAAGTTGAGCATACGATCGATTTGACCCTTGACGGAGAGCAAGTTGCACCATCCAGTATCTATTCCGATATTATATTAACGCATCGCAGAAAGGTAATCGGGCCAAAAACCGCGGGGCAGAAGGAATACGTCGATGCCATCCGCAAGCATACCGCGACGTTTGCCATTGGTCCAGCCGGAACCGGAAAGACGTACCTGGCAATGGCGATGGCAGTCCGCGCATTAAAGGATAAAGCGGTAGGAAGAATTATACTAACGAGACCTGCGGTTGAGGCTGGTGAGAAGTTGGGGTACCTTCCCGGCGACCTCCAGCAGAAAGTCGATCCCTATCTGCGCCCACTTTTCGATGCACTTTATGATATGATGGATGCAGAGCAGTTCCAGCACTTGATGGAGAGGGGGACCATTGAGATAGCACCTCTTGCATATATGAGGGGTCGGACGTTAAACGACTCGTTTATTATTCTGGATGAAGCCCAGAATACCTCTCCAGAGCAGATGAAGATGTTTCTAACCCGGCTTGGTTTCGGGTCAAAAATGGTCGTTACGGGCGATAGTACACAGATAGACCTACCGCAGGGGCAGCACTCAGGTCTACTTATTGTAGAGGAGATATTAGCGGGGATAGATAGTATTAGATTTATACATCTCACGGCCCGCGATGTGGTTCGTCATAAGCTTGTTCAGAGGATAGTTGAGGCGTACAAGCTATATGACGAGAGAGGTTCAAAGAAGTAAGCTATGACCGCCGACTTTGGCCTCAAAAAAGTTAAGAAACTTCTAAAAAGGGTTAGCTGGGGAAGTACCGGACTGCGTCGTTTGCCCCTGGTTTTGTTCATCCTCTCAATAATTCTTGCCATCTTAACCATTGACTTTCTCCCGGACAAACTAACCGGTATCCAAGAAGGTAAGCCCAGTCCGAAGACGGTCAATGCAACGCGTGATATCGAGTTTATAGATTTTGATAAAACGGAAGCCCTCCGCGAGGAGGCAGCATCGCATGTTCAGAAGATCTACAACGAGGATTGGACTATTGAGTCTCAGGTCACAGATTCGGTTCACAAATTCTTCGGTCAGCTTAGACAGGTGAGGTCAAACCAGGCGTTAACTCCTGAGGCAAGGTTTGATTTACTGGCAAAAGGGATTGAGCCCGGCTTTGATAAGGATGTACTGAAGACCGCGCTCGAGTTACCCGATGAGGAGCTCAGTAAGGTCGAGGGGACTATAGTAACCGTTATCAATCGGGTTTACAGGGATCAGATAACAACTGAAAATGTCGCTAAAAAGAAGAGTGAGTTTCGTAGCATCGCTGGCAGTTTGACCCGGAACACCAGCAAGAGCGCCCTTATTGCTGAGGTTGGTTTACAATATATAAAGCCCAATTGCTTCTACGATGGAAAAGCAACTGAGAAGCTGCGGAAAGAAGCGGCGGCTTCGGTATCATCCGTGATAGTTAGCAAGCAGAAGGGCGAGACTATCGTTCGTGAAGGCGAGGTCGTCTCAAGCGTACAGGTCAAAATCCTAAAAGAGCTCGGCCTTATGAAGAGGGGCGTTGATGTGGGCAGGCTTGCTGGACTCTCGCTCTTTGCTATCATCTCGTTTATCGCCTTTGCCCTCTATCTCTATAACTACCAGCAAAATATCTATAAAAGCAATAGGTTGATAGGGGTTCTTGCGATAATATTTATAGCCACAATCCTTATTGCGAAGTTCGTTGGCCCGTTCTACTCATACTTTTTAATTCCCGTGGGGGCGGCAGCGATGCTCACTGCCTTGTTGTTCAATATCGAGACGGCGATTCTTATGACCCTCACAATCAGCTTGTTTTCAGGTTTGATAGCAGGGCAGAACTACCAATATGCGCTGTATGGCCTGTTGACCGGACTTTTTGCGGTATTTTCTATTAACAATATCCGGTATAGAACGGATCTGGTTCTCGCTGGTGCGTGGGTGACGCTGGCGACCACGTTGCTCGCCCTCGTCACCACACTGATAAGTGGGGCTAGCCTGTTTGAAGTTTTTAAAAACTTAGGTTGGGGGTTGCTGGGCGGTATTTCGACGGCAGTGCTGACCATTGGCGCTCTCCCTTTCCTTGAGAAAGTATTCGGTATTACAACTGACATAAGGCTTGTTGAGCTATCATATGCAAACCAACCGCTTCTCCGGGAGCTGATGATGAAGGCGCCGGGAACATACAACCACAGCATCATGACCGGAAATCTTGCCGAAAGTGCGGCAGAAGAAATAGGCGCCAACCAGCTTCTTGCCCGAGTCGGCGCCTACTATCATGATATCGGCAAGATAAAGCGACCGCTATTTTTCGTCGAGAACCAGATCGGCGGCGAAAATCCGCACGATAGTACCAATCCCAACTTGAGCTGCCTGATTATTACCTCTCATGTTAAAGAGGGCGTCGAGCTTGCGAAAAAGCACCGGTTGCCACGAGAGATCATCGACATGATCAGCGAGCATCATGGCACGAGTATAGTCGCGTATTTTTACCATAAGGCGAAGGAGAGCATCGTTAAGGAAACGATAAACGAGGAGAATTTCAGGTACTCGGGGCAGCGCCCGAGATCAAAAGAAGCGGCTTTGGTTATGCTGGCGGACTCGGTTGAGGCGGCAGCCCGGACAATTGTAAAACCATCGCCAAGAAGAATAGAGCAGTTGATCAAGAGAATAGTCCAAAGTAAGCTCGATGATGGACAGCTTAATGAAAGTAACCTTACGCTAAACGACATTGAGAAGATAATCAAAAGTTTTGCCCAAGTACTAACGAGCCTGTACCATACGAGGATCGAGTATCCATCAATCTCCCTGCCCCAGACGAGGAGCCTTGCCACTCATGGCAATCCTAATGAGTAACGATCAAGACATACCAGTAGACGAGGATCAATTACGAAGAGTTGCAGAATACACTCTCGCGGAGGAAGGCATCGGCGAAGAGGCTGAACTGAGCATCGCGCTCATCGACGAAGGGGAGATGCGCGAGTTAAATGCGAGGTATCGGGGGAAAGACTATCCGACTGATGTTTTATCCTTCCAATCGGAGCCCTTCCAAAAAGGCAAGACAGAAAAGGCCCCCCGTATTCTCGGTGATGTTGTGATCTGTCCTTCGGTGGCCACGCGGCAGGCGGAAGAGTATGGCCAACCCTTTGACCAGGAGATGGGGCTTCTTCTAGTCCACGGAATTTTGCACTTGCTCGGCTACGATCACCAGGAGGATGCCGAAGCCGAGGAGATGGAAGCGCGCGAGCGAGAAATTTTATCCGCCTTCTTTGGGAAAATAAAACCTACGGAATTCCTGGAGGGAGGGTTTGAGCACTAGGTTATGATCGGTGTCCGCCAACCCTTTTGGCGAGATAGTCGCCGTTGCTTCTGTCCACGGCGCTCAGAATTTGGATTATGAAAAGCAGGTCACTACTTCAAAGCTTTAATTACGCCATCGATGGATTAATTTACGTCCTCAGGACGCAGCGCAACATGCGGATCCATTTCGTGGCCGCTGCTATCGCTTTAGGGCTGGGTCTATTTCTGAAGATCGAGACCTGGGCTTTTGTTGCTTTGATTTTTGCTGTAGCTTTAGTTATAATCACAGAGCTGGTAAATACCGCGATAGAATCAACAATCGACCTCGTAACCACAACCTACGATCCCATTGCCGAGATCGCAAAGGATGTCGCTGCGGGCGCAGTGCTCCTGGCAAGTCTTAACGCAGTGCTGATTGGCTACTTCGTATTCTTCTCGAGGCTCAATCCACATACGTTAAACGTCCTACAGAAAATCCGTCAATCACCGGAGCACATTACCGTCATATCGATTTTGCTCGTTGCGATTATCGTTGTTGCAGCAAAGGCGTGGATTGGAGGAGGAAGTTTTCTAAAGGGTGGATGGCCGAGCGGACATAGCGCCCTCGCTGGTGCCCTGTTTACGGCGATCGCGTTTATAAGCCAATCGCCCCTCATAGCAACGCTTGGATTGGCACTCGCCCTCCTTGTCTTTCACAGCAGGGCAGATGCGGGAATCCATACTCTGCTCGAGATCGTCGCTGGTGGTGTACTGGGTATATTGGTGACTACCCTGATTTTTCAGGTTTTTTACGGTTAAGGAGGATATATTTGCCTGATTGGTTATACATTATTTTATTAATTTTATTAGTTGGGCTTTCAGCGCTTTTGACGGCAGTAAAGAGCGCAATAGCCGCGATAAGTCGGATTTGGGTTAGATATCTCGTAGAGCAGGAGGTTCCCGGTGCAAGGACCCTCGATTCGCTACTAACGCACCCGAGTCGCTTTATAACATCAATTGTACTAGTTGATAATGCTGCGAATATTACCGCGGTCGCGATCGCTACATTGCTTGTGGCAAGGTTTTTGAGTAGCCTTATCGTACTGGTCTCCGCCGGCGTGATGATCTTTATTATCCTTATCTTCGGTGAGATACTCCCCAGGACCTTCGGTGCCCGACGTGCTGAGAGTTTATCCTTGCGATCAGCCACTATGATAGATGCTCTCTCTGGAATCCTCAGCCCGATCGCCCGGTTTTTCACCGCTATTGCCAACATATTCATCAGGCTTACAGGTGGCAGGCCCATTAAAGAAATCCCGGTAGTGAGCGAGGAAGAAGCAATAAGTATGGCCGGTGCCGAGGAAGAGGGTGTAATCGAGGAGGAAGAAAAAGAGCTTATCCATAGCATATTCGAGTTCGGCGACACAATCGTTCGCGAGGTTATGGTGCCGAGGATGGATATGGTCGCCGTTAGCGACGATGCGCCCGTTGAAGAGGTATTATCCCTAATAATTAGGGAGGGACACTCACGCATACCTGTTTATGAAAACACGGTCGATAACGTTATCGGCATCATATATGCCAAGGACTTCCTTATTCAGATGCAAAGAGGGAACATCGATGTTCCCCTTAAAAGGTTGATGCGCCCGGCGTATTACGTTCCCGAGCTGAAAAAAGTTGATGAGTTGTTGCGCGAGCTTCAAAAAAAGCGCCTTCATATGGCGATCGTCGTAGACGAATACGGCGGTACCGCCGGTCTGGTAACTATCGAGGACCTGCTGGAGGAGATAGTTGGGGAGATTTTCGACGAGTACGATCTTGAAGAGACTCTGATAGAGCATATTGATGAGCGCACCATTAGGATGGATGCTAGGGTTAATATTGATGAGGCGAATGAGATCTTAAAAACTAATCTCGCCAGGGACGATATAGACACTATCGGAGGGGTCGTATACAGTTTATTCGGACGAATACCTAACGTAGGTGAGGAGATACGGTTTGAAGGGTTTACCTTCAAAGTGGAGAAAATTATCGGCAGGAGAATATCGAAGATTCTCATCACAAGAGAAGAGGCAACCGAGGAAGAGGGCAGGGAAGTCGGATAAAAGCGGAAGACTGGTGAGTAGGTGAATGGGTGAATCGGTGAATGGGTTACCAGGTTGCCAGGGACCAGGGGCCGGGGGCCAGGGGTGTGGGTAAAAGATGTAGGTATGACCCACTGGCCAATGAAGATATATAATTCCCCTCCCTTGATGGGAGTGGCTAGGGGAGGGTGAATACCCTCATCTCATACCTACATGCTGATAGCTGAGGGCTGAGGGCTGATGGCTTCTACACGACTGCAGCACGTTGGCACCTTGGCACATCAGGACTGGCGACTGAAGACTGGGGACCGAGGACTACAATCTACGGAGTCGACATGGACGATAATGAATTACTAAAAATCGCATCTGAAGCGCGGCAGAGTGCATATGCACCATACTCTGGCTTTCGCGTGGGAGCAGCGATCCTCTGCGAGGACGGCAGGGTGTTTAGCGGGGCAAATGTTGAGAACGCCGTATATGGTCTCTCTATATGCGCGGAGCGGGTGGCTGCAGTAAAGGCAGTATCTGAAGGCTGCCACAAGTTCATGTCGTTGGCTGTAATCGCTGATGGGCCAGCGCCATGCCCACCGTGTGGCGCGTGCCTGCAATTCCTGATCGAGTTCGGTGCCGACACAATGGTTATCATGGCTAATGTGGGGGGCGAGATCAAGAAGGCCAGGGTAAAGGAGCTTTTGCCCGAAGCGTTTACTAGCGAGCAGTTATGGAATACCAACTAAAGCGCATTACGAAATTTGATACCCAGCTTATCGACGAGCTGACGCTGATTGAGGAGGAGGCTTTCGACGATGGGGGCCTCAATCGCTGGACGTTCCCGGTTGTAGTTCGACATGGCATGGTCTATGTGGTAGAGTGCGATGGTACTATATGTGGAATTGCAGACATAATTAAAGATTGGTTTAATCCACAGCTTGCTTTTATTATCAACTTTGTCGTAAGAAAGGAATATAGGGGTAGAGGGCTTGGTTTTATGTTCCTGAGCGCTATAATAAAGAGGCTTCAGGATAATGGCGTAAAGTGGGTACAGTTGACAGTGAGTTCCGAGAATAGCCAGGCAATTGGCCTCTACCGTAAGGCCGGTTTTAAGCAGGTGGCCGAGCTTCCTGACGAGTATGGGCCTACAGCTGACCGGCTACTATACGAGCTAGAGTTGGAAGGGTGATTATGGACGACGGTGATAGACGAAAGAATGGCTTTAAGTCTGGTTTTGTGGCCATAGTTGGTCGCCCGAATACCGGTAAGTCGACACTGCTAAATTTTTTAGCCAGGCGAAAAATAGCTATTATTTCCGATAAGCCCCAGACCACAAGGCATAGCATACGGGCTATACTAAATCTGGAGGGCGCCCAGATTGTTTTCGTCGATACGCCCGGCCTGCACAAACCGAAAGATTCTTTAGGAGAGCATTTAAACCGGGCCGTAAGAAATACTTTGCAAGACATCGATGCAGTAATCTTCATGGTTGATGCATCGCAGGTGATCGGTACAGGTGACCTTTTTATCGCCAATGAGCTATCAACGCTAGATACACCAAAGATATTGGTGCTCAGCAAGATTGATAAGCTGACACCACAGGATATTGAGGTTCAGCTAGAGGTCGCCCGGCAGCTGGGTGAATTTGATGACATTATCCCGATATCCGCGGTAACTGGTCAAAATATTGATCAGTTGGTTGAGAAAATGATCGAGCTGCTGCCAGAAGGGCCGCAATACTATCCGGGGGATATGATCACCGATCAACCCGAGCGGGTGATCGTCGCCGAGTTCATCCGCGAGAAGGCGCTTGAACTTACAAGAGAGGAAGTCCCTCATAGCGTGGCCGTTGAGGTTCAGGAGATGAAGCCCCGTAAGGGTCGTGGAATTGTCGATATTTTTGCAACAATTTTTGTCGAGCGCGAATCCCAAAAGGGGATTCTGATCGGCAAAGGGGGCCGGATGCTAAAAGAAATCGGCTCAAGGGCTAGAAACGAGATAGAGCAGCTCCTCGGTAGCCAGATATTTCTCGACCTTCGGGTACGAGTTAAAAAGGATTGGCGTAAGGAGGAGCGATATATAAAGCAGTTCGGTTATTCTGAGTGAGGTTTGTACGTTGCAGGAGAGAAACAGGATTCTGTCAGTGGCGGCGGAAAATTTACTGAAAAAAGACGATATCAAGAAAGTAATATCGCTTCTTGATAAGCTCCATCCTGCCGATGCTGCAGAGATCGTTTCTTCCCTGCCGGAGGAAGACCAGAGAAGGGTATTTGAATCATGGGATATACCTCGTGCGGCGGATACCCTTCAGGAGATGGACGAGAGCGAGCAGGCTGACATCGTCGACCTTCTCAGTACACCGCTTGTTGCTGACATCGTAGAGGATATGGCGGCAGACGACGTCGCCGATCTTTTGGGTGGTCTCGATAAACAGGATGCCGAGCGCATACTAGCGGCAATGAACCGCGAAGATGCTGCAGAGGCGATCAAGCTCATGCAGCACAAGGAAGATACTGCCGGCGGCATCATGACCCCGGAGTACGTCGCGCTGAGGAAGGACATGACGGCTCAGGAGTCGATCGATCTTCTAAGAGAAAAGGCTCCCGCTGCCGAGACCGTTTATTACGTATTTATAGTTAATACTGAAAACCAATTGGTCGGAGTGATTTCGCTTCGCGACCTCATCATCGCAAAGGCGGGCCAGCGCATTGAAGAAATAATGAATCCCAACGTTATCTACGTCGATGTCGACACCGACCAGGAAGAGGTAGCGGGGATAATGTCGCGCTATGACCTATTGGCAGTGCCCGTCGTCGACCATGAACACCACTTGCTGGGTATTGTTACTATCGATGATGTCGTCGATGTTATCGAGGAAGAGGCAAGCGAGGATATCTATCGCCTGGGTGGTGTCACGCGTGAGGAAAGGCTCGATAGCACGGCGATGGAATCGATCAGAAACCGCCTTCCCTGGATGACCTTTAATCTCTTAACCGCATTTTTCGCTGCTGGAGTAGTCTATCTCTTAAGAAATACGATCGATAAGCTTGTTGTGTTAGCTGCACTGATGCCGATCGTTGCTGGTATGGGCGGCAATATGGGTACACAAACGCTTGCTATTACGACAAGGGGTATAGCTCTCGGCCAGCTCGAATTCAGGGAGGGGATGCGTGTTATCGTCCGCCAGATCGGCATAGGTATTACAATCGGTGCGTTCACTGGTTTGCTGGCTGGGTTAATCGCATATTTTCTTGCCAATGGCAATCCATATCTGGGCCTGGTTCTTTTTATGGCCATGATAATCAATATGGGCGTTGCGGGCCTGGCTGGCGCCGGCATCCCGATCGTCCTCAGGCTTCTCGGCCAGGACCCGGCGTTAGGCTCTGGCGTTATCGTCACCACATTTACCGATATATTTGGTTTTCTAACTTTCCTAGGCCTTGCAACGCTATTAATACAGTTTCTAACCTAGCTTATCCATATAGACGGGCTTGTGAAGATATGCCGATCCTGGCTAGAGTTTCATAACAGGGGAATTTGGCAATAAGACATATAGTCGCAGGATACCTGCGACTATATGATTAGATACCCACTCTACGAGTGTTGAGATGATTGGAGGAGAATGTTTGATGAGACAGGAAGAGCTGGCCAAAAGCATCGACCATACAAATCTAAACCCAGATGCAACCGTTAGAGATATTGAGCAGCTGTGCACGGAAGCCGTAAAGTATAATTTTGCCTCTGTTGTGGTAATGCCGTTCTATGTAAATATTGCTTCCCGCCTCCTAAGAGACTCGGTAGTAAAGGTGGGTTCAGTTGCCGGATTTCCCTTCGGAGCAACGACGATCGGAGCCAAGGTTCATGAGACCAGGGAGGTGATCGATCTCGGAGCGGATGAGATTGATATGGTCATGAATGTCAGCGCGCTGAGATCGGGCCTTTATGACGAGGTGTACAACGATATACGGGCAGTCGTCGAGGCGGCCCGCAGGGGCGAGGTCGAGGGAGGAAGGGATATCATCGTCAAGGTGATTATCGAAACAGGCCTGCTGAATGACGAGCAGAAGGTGCGCGCCGCCAAGATCGTCGAGCAGGCGGGCGCGGATTTTGTGAAGACCAATACCGGCTTTACTAGGGGTGGAGCTACCATCGAAGATGTGGAACTCATACGGTCAAACGTTCCCTTTGAGATGGGGATAAAGGCATCAGGTGGCATCAGATCGGCTGATCAGGCGGTCGCACTCCTTAACGCAGGAGCAAATAGAATCGGGACGAGCACTGGCGTTCAGATAATGGAGCAGGCCTATGGTGAGGGACGTGTGCCTCCCGCGGCAGGTCGATTATCAGAACTATGATAACAGGGGTACGTCGAGCATAATCCGTATAGCCGCACTAATTCCATAGATCACCCGCCCGCC
>DASQQM010000225.1:0-16358 GCA_035643475.1 Anaerolineae bacterium
AGGTGTTGCTGGCAAGAAGCCTCCCGCCGAGGCCGGAACCATTACCCCTCCTAAATACCTGGATTACCCGCAGTATGATTGGCCTGCGTGGGCCTCTGAATTTATTGAACGATTCTACGCACATCGTCCACCCGGGATCAAGCTACGGCTTTTCGAGCGGGAAGGAACGCCGGCCGATGTGATGGTCAATTTTGCACGCGAAAATCATAATGATCTTATTGCCCTGGGTTGGCACGGCCACTTAGAGGCCGGACGTGCGGAGACCGTTAAGGGCCTTCTAAAGAATACTGAACTACCCATAGTATTAATATGGTCGCGGGAATAGCCTGGTAGCTCACTTGGTCGCAATGACACCGCAGACTAAACCGAAGCCAAACAGCTCTGTTTCGATAATATTTAAACCTGCTGAGGAGATGATCTTTAGCAGGTTTTCTTTGTGCCCTAGGGCGCTCGTTGAAGAGATCAAGTAGTCGTAGAGTTCCCTTCGCCCAGCAAGAAGTGAGCCTATACGGGGCAGTATGCGGAAAAAGTAGAGGGATGCAAGGGTAGGAATAAATCCGCTCGCCGGCATTATAAACTCGAGCGCAATAAGCCTGCCGTCCGGCTTCAGAAATGATGATAGCTTTGATATAGTTACCGCCGGGTTTTTTAGGTACCTGATGCCGAACACCAGGGTTATCGCATCGAAGTACTCTTCCTCAAGCGGCAAATGATCTCCAGTTAAGTCGACGAGCTTTATATCGATAGAGATCCCTCGCCGCTCGGCTCTCCCACTAGCAATAGAGAGCATCTGCGGGCTGATGTCTGCGGCGGTTACATCTGCTCCCATCGCGGCCTCCTCCAAAGCGACTAGGCCGGTTCCGGAAAATGCATCCAGAATACGCATTCCCGGCCCTTCTGTTGCCTGTTTAGCGACCCAGCGGCGCCAGCTTTTATCGAGGCCGAGGCTGATTATCGAGTTCACCCAGTCGTAATTGACCGCGTTTCTGTCGAAGATCTCACGGGCGCCTTGAGCATCCACTAAAGGCTCCCTATAAGGATAAATGGCAGTAGTATAACTAGAGCGATAGCGGGAAATAGGCTGGCCTTGTTAAAGTAAGACGATGCCTGGACGCTTGATGGTGTGCGTGCTAATACAATCGCAGGGGCACCCATCAACCATATGCTAATGCCAAGCTCGGCCAGTTTAGGAATTGTAGAAATCGGCAGCGTTACTGTGAGCGCAACAGTAACCCATGCTCCGATAAGGATTGCCACCGATGAAACGCGATTCCCAAAAACAGTTGCGACCGTTTTGAGACCAACCTTACGATCAGAATCAACATCGGCTAGGTCATTGGAGAGATTGCGTCCGGCTATTTCCCATAGGGCTAAGAATAAGAAGAAGTAGATAGATCCCTTAGTAAGCGGAGCAACCGCTGCCCATCCTGCCAGGCCACCCAAGGCAACCATCGCGCCGGTCGGGATCGTCTTTACCCATGAGGCAGTTCGCATTGAGCAATAGGCGATCTCGAGAACCACGCACCCAAAAAATAACCAGAGACACAAAGGATTCAGTAGGTACGCAAAGAAGCTACTGATTGACCCCATGGATATGACCCAAATTAATGCAGCTACAAGAGAAAGGTCCCCGTGAGCAAGTGGATGCTTAAAGGCGGCGACACCTATATCGTGTTTATCACGCTCTGCCTTGCCTTCCTTGAGAGATTCTTTATCAATTTTGCGGTCTAGTACGTCATTTAATGAAAAGACCGCGAGATAGCCAGCTATTGCGGCTATAGAGCCCAGTATGAGCACGCGGAGGTCTGGCAGCCCCCTCAGGGCGATTATGGCCCCAAGGAGCGGCTGGGATAGTGAAAGTAGGGATTGATAGCTTCTGGAAAGGTCGAAAAACAATGAGAAATAACCGGCTTTTAGCGCGCGCTCTGGCATAGGACTTATCTCTCCTCCCGATTATATGGGATACACTAGATTGATAATCTATACCCATAAGTAGTCGGTTGAAAATCTCTGGAAGCCTATGCGCCCGAATATGTCCGAAAAAATCCAAAAAAAATGTAAAAACCGCTAAAGGTTTTCTAAAAACTGCCGATACTATATAGGTTAAAGCAAAATGCGCCGTAAATTCGTAGATCAAAAAGAACGCCTCGCATGTGCGAAGCGTTCCATTATGTATCCATCTATCCCATCAGCACATGGTGCTACTAGAATTTTGTTAGGAATGGGACTATTAGTAAAGCAACGATGTTGATGACCTTGATCATCGGGTTGATAGCCGGCCCGGCAGTATCCTTGTAGGGATCGCCGACTGTATCGCCGGTTACCGCTGCCTGGTGTGCAAAAGACTTCTTGCCACCGTGATTTCCGTCTTCGATGTACTTCTTGGCGTTATCCCACGCGCCACCACCGGTGGTCATCGATATGGCCACGAAAAGGCCGGTAACGATGCTTCCAACAAGGACTCCACCGAGCATCGTCGCAGCGATATGATCTCCCTGCGCAGCAATGGCTGCACCTACACCGAGAACGACGAGTGGTGTTAGTACCGGGATGAGCGCCGGAACGATCATCTCTTTAATAGCGGCTGCCGCTACGATCTCAACGGCCTTTCCATATTCCGGTTTGCCGGTACCTTCCATAATACCTTTTATCTCACGGAACTGGCGCCGCACTTCCTCAACGACCGATCCGGCAGCACGAGCGACCGCACCCATAGTAAATGATGAGAATAAGTAGGGCAGAAGACCACCGATAAAGAGGCCAATGATAACATATGGGTTAGAAAGATCAAACGTTAAATTCAAACCCTCCTTGGCGAGTTCCTCGGTATATGCCGAAAAAAGAACGATGGCTGCAAGGCCAGCTGAACCGATGGCATACCCCTTGGTAACAGCCTTGGTTGTGTTACCAACAGCGTCGAGCGCATCGGTAACGTCTCGTACGCTATCTTCTAGCTCCGCCATCTCTGCGATACCGCCGGCGTTATCGGTAACCGGGCCAAAAGCATCGATGGCCACGACAATACCGGTCATGCTGAGCATCGCAAGCGCTGCAATAGCGATGCCGTATACTCCAGCGAGGTTATACGCAACTAGGATGCCTACAGCAATAACGATTACCGGTAAGGCAGTGGATTGCATTCCAACGGCGAGTCCCTGAATAACGTTTGTGCCATGTCCCCTTTCACTTGCTTTGGCGATAATTCTTACTGGTGAGTACTTCGATGATGTGTAGTAATCTGTGATGATCACCAGTGCGGCGGTAACAATTATACCAACCAAGGAAGCGCCAAAGAGCGCACTAATCGAGTAGCTTGTTGTCTGACCGCCAACTGTGGCTACATTGTCTTTCATAAACGCTTGAGTAATAAAATAGAACGCAGGCGTAGCTAAAATTGCAGATGCTGCCAGGCCTTTATAGAGGGCGCCCATGATGTTATTGCGGCTCCCGAGCCTGACGAAGTAAATACCGATGATCGAGGCAATAATTGAAACCCCTGCTAGTGCGAGTGGGTATACCATAGCAATCTTAAAGTCGGGGAAGTAGATATTTCCCAATAGCATTGCAGCAACTGCGGTTACAACATACGTTTCAAACAGGTCGGCTGCCATTCCAGCATCATCACCGACGTTATCACCAACGTTATCGGCGATAACTGCCGGGTTCCTCGGGTCGTCTTCCGGAATTCCTGCCTCGACCTTACCTACTAAATCGGCACCGACGTCTGCGGCCTTAGTAAAGATACCGCCACCGATTCGGGCAAAGACCGAGACAAGACTGCCTCCAAAACCTAGTCCAATCAGAGCATTGGCATCCTTAGTTGCCATCCAGAAACCGGTTACGACGAGGATACCGAGTCCTACAACAAGGATACCGGTGACGGCACCCCCCTTAAAGGCAAGACCCAATGCTTTCTTAAGTCCACCCCTCGCGGCTTCGGCGGTTCTCACGTTAGCACGTACAGCTACGTTCATGCCGATGATGCCGGCTGCCGCTGAAGCCACGGCGCCAACTAGGAAACCGGTAGCGGTTACCCAGTTAAGGCCAAAGCCCAAAACTACAAATAAGATGATTGCCACAAAAAATACGGTAGTATACTGCCTTTTTAGAAAGGCGGCAGCGCCTTCTTGGATCGCCTTAGCGATCTCTTGCATTTTTGCATTGCCCTGTGGCTGCTTTAGCGTCCAGGCGATTAAAAATAACCCAAAGATAATAGCCAGTGCGCCCGAGCCCAAGCCAATTGCGATTGCGGTGTTCTCCATTTTGCACTCCTTTTCTTAGATTTTGTGCCACATACCGAGGAAGCCATCTCTGAATGAGGTGCCTATAATATATCAAAATTGCGATTGCAAGTGCAAGCATTTTGCACAGTGATCGTTGTCAAAAAAAAAGTTAAAAACCATAAGGTCAGCTGGTTTACACTGGTAATTGGGGGCAAGCTAACCATAGCTACATTGTAACATTTATTACAAGAAAACGTTAGAGTTTTATCATAAATACCCAAATATTTCTTTTTCTAATAAGGGGAAGTCGCTACTGCAAGCGTGACCAGATAACGCTGTCGGGCACTTTATTATATAGGGTTACCCGGCATGGTATATTATGATAGAATTTACGGTACATGCCTTAGTTACTTATAGGGGGTACGTATGGGCGCGCATAAATTTCACGGTGATATAGCTAAGCTGGATAGGCCAGAGCGACAGCAGGTACTTCCGGTGGATACCCTCATCGCTTCAATGGGAGATGTTACCGAGGTAACGGCCGTTGCCGACCTGGGCTGCGGAACGGGCTATCTAAGCTTACCGCTTGCACAACATATTGCCGAGAATGGAATTGTCTACGCCGTGGATATCAACCCCGAAATGCTCTCCGTTCTCAGGGAGCGCGCAACTCATATAGACAACATCCAAGTTATACAGTCGGAAGAAAACAGTATCCCGGTCCCAAATGGGATAATCGATGTCTCCTTCCTGGTCACGGTCTTCCACGAGCTGGAAGATCCGTCGAAATTCCTACTTGAGCTACGCCGGATCTCCAAGCCGGTTCACCGGGTTATCGTTGTCGATTGGAACCAGGTGCAAGGGGAGATGGGACCACCGCTTGAAGAGCGCATCCCAGAGGCGGATGCTATCAGGTTTTTCAGGAATTGGGGATACGGGCTTACACATAAGTTCACGCCGAGTCCCTACATGTACGGGCTTGTCTTTCTTGTATCCACCTGCAGGCCTCTCGATAGGTGCTGGATGTAAGAGCGCCAATATGTAGGTAAGAGGTGCGGGTACTGTCTTGAAGTGCCAAAGTGCCAAGGTGCCAATGTCAGTAAGAGAAAGAAATGGGAGAAAGTTAGCCAGTGTTGCAGTGCTGCAGCACTGGATGTGGGTAGAAGATGAGGGTAGTAACCACTAGCCAAGTGGAAGTACAAGATGAGGGTAAGTAGCCACTAGCCAATGTAGTATACCTGTCATTGTAAGGAGACTGCCTGTAGGTAGTTGACATGGCACTCTTACATACCCTCGTCTCTTGCTTACACTTAACTGCAGCACTGCAGTACTGGTAACTGCAGCACTTTGGCACGTTGGCACTATCATTGCTGATAGCTGGTTTGTTAGGAGGTCGAAATGTCGCTAAAAGTTTTAATAGTTGGCGGTGTTGCGGGTGGGGCGAGCGCCGCAGCGCGACTTCGCAGGCTGGATGAAGATGCTGAGATAGTTCTTTTCGAAAAGGATGAACACATATCGTTCGCCAACTGCGGCCTGCCTTACTATATAGGCAAAGTTATTAAAGAGCGAGATAACCTGCTCGTCCAGACTCCGGAGGGGATGCGCGAGCGCTTTAATATAGATGTCAGGGTTCAGTGTGAAGTGAAGCGTATCATCCGCGACAAAAAGAGCATTGAGCTGTACAGCCACGCCACCGGGAAGACGTATTGCGAATCGTATGATAAGCTTGTCCTCTCACCGGGAGCAGCACCCTTTAAGCCAAGCATTCCCGGTATCGAACACCCACGGGTGTTTACTATCCGTAACATTCCGGACACCGACGCTATCAAAGAATTCGTTGATCAGGTTACCCCCGAGAGGGTTGTCGTTGTTGGGGCTGGGTTTATTGGGCTCGAGATGGCAGAGAATCTTCGCCGGCGGGGTGTAAATGTGACCGTAGTCGAGCTTGCGGATCGTATCCTGCCAGCTCTCGATTTCGAAATGGCCGCGCTTGTCAACCAGCACGTTTTAGAAAAGGGGGTCAATATAATCCGGGGCAGTGGTGTGCATACGCTCCATCACGAGGACGAGAAAACCATAGTTGAGCTTACTGACGGGCAGAGGCTCCATGCCGATATGGTAATACTTGGGCTGGGCGTTCGTCCCGAAGTAACGCTTGCCAAGGAGGCTGGTTTAGAGCTCGGGATAACTGGCGGAATAGCGGTCGATGAACACCTCAGGACATCGGATCCCGATATATATGCGGTCGGCGACGCGGTTGAGGTAAGGGATTTTGTAAGCGGCAACCCAGCGCTCATCCCGCTTGCGGGTCCGGCAAACAAGCAGGGCAGGATTGTCGCGGATAACATCTGCGCTCGGGACGAAAAATATATTGCCACCCAGGGGACCGCCATCATAAAGGTCTTCGATATGGCGGTGGCGGTAACCGGCTTAAATGAAAGTGCTCTTCAGAGACATGGCGTCAAGTACAGGAAATCGTTGAGCCATACAAGTTCTCATGCATTATATTACCCGGGGTCAAGCGGGCTTTCGATTAAAGTTCTCTTTGATCCAGATACCGGGAAATTGCTTGGTGCTCAGGTTGTTGGGGGCGGAGGCGTAGATAAAACCATCGATGTGTTATCAGTCGCCATACGCGCCGGGATGACCATTTTTGACCTCGAGAAGCTTGAGCTCTCCTACGCTCCACCTTTCTCAAATGCGAAGACTCCCATAAATATCGCCGGGTATGTAGCGTCGAATATGATGAGGGGAGATTGTGAAGTGCTCTATTGGGATGATATAGAAAAGATCGATCATAAAAACAGCCTGTTGGTAGATGTTCGTACCCCATTCGAGTTTAGAATGGTTGGAACTATCGATGGGGCTATAAATATACCTATCGACTATCTAAGATCAAGGCTGGATGAGCTTCCAAAGGATAAGGATATCTACGTTTTCTGTGAGATTGGGCTGAGGGCATATATTGCATGCAGGATATTGATGCAGAAGGGCTACAGGGTTAAAAACCTGAGTGGCGGCTACAAGACATACGAGGCAGCGCACGAAACGCTTCATAATATTATTTGGTAATGATTCAAAGCTACCAGTCGTCAGCCATCAGATAGATAATAATTCAATCGACTCTCTATTTTCGATTCTCGAGAAAAGGCCCCCTTGGGGGGCCTTTTCTCTGCTGACACATCAATCTATATAAGTTAAAATAAGGATAGATTTTTACACACCGGCAAAAGAGGCATCATGATTAAAGGAATCGGCATTGACATTATTGAAGTAAACCGTATCGAACAAGCGATAAGTCGCCGGAAGAGATTCGCCGAGCGAGTATTTACCGAATCTGAGAGAGATTATTGCCTCAGCAGACGACGGCCACATCTGCATTTTGCTGTTCGATTTGCCGCAAAAGAGGCTGCAGTGAAGGCACTCGGTTCAGGAATGCGCGGCGTGAGATGGACCGATTTTGAGATTCGTCGGGACAAATGGGGCAGGCCGTATCTTCGTTTAAGTGGCAACGCCGCTGCTATGGCTAGAGAAAGAGGCATTTGCGACATATTTATAAGCCTATCCTTCAGCCGTGAATCGGCGATAGCTTCGGCAATAGCTGTGGGAACGGAGTAGATATTTGCGGGCAGTTACAAGCGGTGAAATGCTTACAATAGAAGAGCAAGCCGAAGCGTTGTTCGGTTTAAGCACTGGGCTACTCATGGAAAGAGCAGGTCAGGCGGTAGCCGAAGAGGCTGAGAGAATGTTGCCTGATCCTGGAAATATCCTCATAGTATGCGGTAAAGGCAACAATGGTGGCGATGGGTTTGTTGCTGCGCGCCTTCTTTCTAGTTCTCAATATAAATATAATATCACCGTAATCTCTCTAGCGCAGAGAGATGCCTTTCCACCAGCCGCAAGGGCTGCGTTTGATAAAATACCTCCTGAAGTAAGGGTAATTGTAGATTTCGACCTTGCCCTGCTTGATGAAGCGATAATCGGATCTGATCTTATAATAGATGCAATTTTTGGGTTCAGCCTTAAAGGGGCGGTAAGGGGCATTGCTAAGGATGCGATTGACCGGTTAAACATGTCCCAAAAGCTTATCCTATCGGTTGATATGCCATCCGGCCTGGAGGCTGATACCGGCAAGGTTCACGGCCGAGGCATCAAGGCCGACGTGACAGTTACCTTCACCACGCCAAAGGTAGGTATGCTCCTCTACCCCGGCTCACTATATACGGGAGAGTTTATAGTAGCTGATATTGGCATACCGAGTGAACTTATCGAGCAGTATGCCAGTTTTCGGTACCTTGAAAGGATCGACGCGTATGACCTCTTTCCCCCCAGAAGTATAGAGGCGCATAAAAAATCGGTCGGCCAGGTTCTGGTTATCGCTGGCTCGCGGGGAATGCCCGGTGCTGCCGCTCTTGTTGGGCAGGCGGCCTATAAGATGGGGGCGGGTCTTGTTGCCTTCGCTCCCCCACAGAGCATCTTACCTGTTCTTAGCGGAGCGTTGATTGAGGCTATCGCATGGCCGCAGGCAGAAACAGGGGCTGGGACACTATCATTGGATGCCTATGAGTCGTTAATTGAGCTTGCGGTGAAGTATGATGTCATTGCGATTGGCCCGGGTTTGGCGTTGGAGCGGGAGACGGTAGAGCTAATACAAAAACTTGTCACCGACATAGAAAAGCCGATGGTGATAGATGCCTCTGCTCTCACTGCCATTGCTGAAAATACTGAAGTATTAAAGCGCAGGCGTGGCAAAACAGTGATAACACCGCATCCGGGAGAGATGTCGCGTCTGCTTCACGTGGCAACGGAGGATATCCTTGACGATCCACTTGGATTTACCATCAGGGCGAGAGACGAGTTTGACGTGGTTGCCGTTCTGAAGGGGGCGAGAACGATTATCAGTGGACCGGGCGAATCGACGATCAATATGACCGGAAATCCAGGGCTTGCCACAGCTGGGACCGGCGATGTGCTTACCGGCTTTATAGCATCATTAATGGCCCAGGGACTTGATGGGTATAACGCGAGCTCGGTTGCTGTTTATCTCCATGGTTTAGCGGCGGATATCGCGACCGAGGATATAAGTGAGTACTGTCTGATGGCGTCGGATGTGATACACTATTTGCCCGAGGCGATCGTGTGGATTTTGGGATAATCACTGTTACCTAGGGACCAGGGTCCAGGGACCAGAGCCCAGGGACGTGGGAAAGAGATGTGGGTACCGTCTTGGAAGTGCCAAGGTGCCAATGCCAGTGAGGGTAGGAAGTGTAAGTAGAGTTACTCAGTGCTGCAGTGCTGCAGAGTGTGGGTACTGTCTTGAGGTGCCAAGGTACCAAAGTGCCAATGTCGATGAGGGATAGAAGTGTGGGATCAGCCACTGGCCAAGTGGAAGCAAAAGATATGGGTAATGAGCCACTGGCCAATGAGGATACATAATTCCCCTCCCTTGATGGGAGGGAGGGCGTAAGCCCGTAAGGGGGATTATTCCTGGGGGAAGTATTCCCCCTAGGTCAAATATAGGAAAGGGTGGTACTGGCGGGAAAACTGTGAGTTTTCCCGACCAGGGAGGCCTGTAATGGGCCGACGGCTAGGGGAGGGTGAATACCCTCGTCTCTTACCCACCTGCTGACGGCTGATAGCTGAGAGCTGATGGCTACTAACTGTCATTGTGAGGAGGCTGCCTATAGGCAGTCGACGTGGCAATCTTAATACCCACATATCTTACTTACATTAACTGCAACACTGCAACACTGCAGCACTGACAGAGATCGCCCCATTTATGGGGCAACTACGGGGAGGGTGAGTCGCTAGTTAGCGCTGCTCTAGTCCCCGGGCTTTTTCAGAAATATAAAGAAGAGGTAAGGCAGAATGATCCAATTGAAGACCGAAGTAAGAGACATAATGACAAAAGAGCTTATTACACTTAAAGAGGATACACCGGTAAAAGAGGCGGCTAGAATTCTCTCGGAAGCTAAGATAAGTGGGGCCCCGGTAGTGGACGATGAGGGACGCTTAATCGGATTAGTGACCGAAAGCGATTTGGTTGTGCAGGATGTCCGCCTCCACTTTCCCACCTATATACAACTCCTCGATGGCTATATCTACTTTCCGGGTAGCCTTAAGCGGTTTGAGGAAGAATTCAAAAAGGCGGTCGGGGCCAAGGTAGGCGATATAATGGATACCGATGTTGTAACCATCGATGAACATGCAACTATCGAAGATGCTGCTACATTGATGACGGAAAAGGATGTAGGCTTAGTACCCGTGTTATCCGGCAACAACCTAGTCGGCATTATCGCTAAGCGCGATATAGTAAGGTCGATAAGCAGGAGCTAAAGATAGTCTAGGAGTACGTACTGGTAAAGCACTACGCCTTCCAGCCCCCGAGGGCCGGCGGCACTTAAGAAATAGGCACTAGAAATGGAGCACCTTAAAGTGAATACGCGGTCCTTGTGGGCTGAGATAGATATTTCTGCAATTAAGCATAATATAGGAGAGGCGAGGAAAGCGGTCGGGGAGCGAGTTAAGGTAATGGCCGTTGTTAAGGCGAATGCTTATGGACACGGTGCACCTCGCGTCGCAAAGGCCGCTTGTGAGGCTGGTGCCTCCTGCCTTGGTGTGGCGCTTCCGGAGGAAGGAGCGCGTCTTCGAGAAGCGGGGATCAGCCAGCCTATCCATGTACTGGCTGAATCAGCACATGCGGCGATCCCAATGGTATTTGATTACGATCTGACGGCCACTGTTTTCTCTATGAGATCGGCCCTCGCACTGTCTGAAGAGGCGGTAAGGCGCGGTAAGATCGCGAAGGTTCACGTAAAGGTCGATACTGGGATGAACCGCGTTGGTCTCCCGCCAGAGAACACCTCTGCTTTTATACGCGACCTAAAGGAGTTGCCGGGGTTAGAGGTGGAGGGGATATTCACACATTTCTCCGAAGCCGATAATCCTGAGAGCGATTATACCGGTTACCAGCTTAATCGATTCAAAAATCTTATTGGAGAACTCGAACGAGATGGGATGTGTCCGCCGGTTAAGCACGCGGCAAATAGTGCAGCTGTCTACCTGTATCCAGATTCCCACTTCGACA
Source organism: Anaerolineae bacterium (assembly GCA_035643475.1). Taxonomy (GTDB): domain Bacteria; phylum Actinomycetota; class Aquicultoria; order Aquicultorales; family Aquicultoraceae; genus DASQQM01. The sequence continues at coordinate 11,311 of DASQQM010000225.1, forward strand.
TGGTAAGGATTGGCATCTCTCTGTATGGCCTTCATCCCACTGAAGCAACAAAGGGATGGGTAAATTTACAGCCAGCATTCTCCCTTAAGGCAAGATTGTCCTTCGTTAAAGATGTTGCGTGCGGAGAAGGGGTAAGCTATGGCAGGACATATAAAGCCACGCACGATACGATTATCGGAACCGTACCCGCAGGATATGGCGATGGGTACTCAAGGCTTCTTTCAAATAAGGCTCAGGTTCTCATCGGCGGACGTAGGTATCCCGCAGTGGGCAACATTTGTATGGACCAATTTATGGTGGATCTAGGACCACATTCAACGGCTGAGGTTGATGATGAGGTGATTTTAATCGGTCGTCAGGAAGATGAAGAAATAAGCGCTGATGAGATCGCCTCGCTATTGGGCACCATTAATTATGAAATTATGTGCATGATAAGTAGGCGCGTGCCACGGGTATACAAGGAGTAGTAGACAGATGTCTATATTTAAGATAATCGCAGCCATCGTAATTAGCCTACTTGGTGCGGTACTGTTATATGCGCTTTTATCCGTGCCTGTAAGACCTACTTCTGGACCGATGGAAGTGCGCAACAATAGCGATCAAAAGGAGCGTGGCGTAAAGGTCGAAAAATTAATCGATCATTTCAAGATCTCCCTGCATCTTCCATCTAAACAGGTTACATTAGGTGATAGATTATCGTTCGAACTTTCGGTTGAAAACGTGAGCTCAGAACCGCGCGAACTTTCCTTCAACTCGGGTCAAAAATTCGATGTCTGGGTTAAGGATGAGTCGGGTCGCGAGGTGTGGCGTTGGTCGCACGATCGGATGTTCACCCAGATGTTTGAGACCGTTGCCATCAAACCCAACAAGAGGATATCATATACGGTCGATTGGCCGCTGGTCAATGTAAGTGGGGAACCGGTTAGCCCGGGGGATTACCATGTCTTCACTAATGTTGTAGCTCAAGAACTTAAAGAAGAAGTTCTAGAGTTGAGTGTAACCATCAAACCAGGAAGGTAAAGGCGCATGAAATCGGCGCTACTCAATAGTATTCAGTGGATTCATTCTACGTTGCTGATTGCAGCTATTAAGCGGTTGCCTAATAAAGCAATAGAAGGAGGTGGAGTGTGGGTAAGGTATAAGAGTGATGGATACGCGTTCGGCATCGTTCTCTAAATGTCAGAGCACGTAAGGGACGAAGACCTGCGTTTCTAAGGAGGGAAAGTGCATGAGTGTAAAGATTTGCTCGAGATGCATGGCCGTGTTCGATGGGCATAAGTGGTTCTACGACGAAGGGGAACATGAAAGGTTTGCTCGAACTGGCCGCGCGGAAGCGACTCTCTGTCCGGGGCATGAACGAATTGAGAAGAGAAGAATAGACGGTGTCGTAACCCTAAAGGGTGACTTTCTGAAAGACCATTACGATGAAGCGGTAAATCTAATTAATAATGTTGCCGATAAGCAGCTCCAACGCAACGTAGCTGCACGGGTTTATGATATGAGACAAAACGGTGATGGGGGAATTGTTATTGAGACCACTGAGACATCCCTCGCCGAACGGATAGGGAAGGAGTTTGAAAAAGCCTTCAATGGTGACCTCGTGATTCAGTGGCTGGAAGATGCTGAGTTCGTGAGGGTAAGCTGGCAGAGGAATTAATTAGTTGCATGGATATCTACGAGGCTATATATGGGCGCCGGAGCATACGAAAATTCGATACCGGCAGGCAGGTTGCAAGGAAGATTATAGAATTTAATGAAATCTGATAGAATGTACTCGATCGTGTGGTTATTCTATATCTAGGTGGTTTGCATGCCGCTTTATGAATTTAAGTGCGGAAGCTGTGGGTGTGTATTCGAGAGGCTCGTTCTGGGCTCAAGCAGCGAAGCACCAACGTGCACGGGATGTGGAGGCAGCGACGTTAAAAAGCTCGTTTCTTCATTTGGTTTTACATCCAGCAGCAGGAGGAGCTTCGGCGATAGTTGTACTACCTGCTCAAGCTCAAACTGTAGTACATGTGGTAGATAGGTGGTTACATGAGTACTCTTTCTAATTTAGAAGAATTATCGAAGGATTGTAGGCTCTGCCCCCTGGCGGAACAGGGACGAACGCAGGTCGTCTTCGGTGATGGAAATCCAACTGCGGATATCATGTTCATAGGCGAGGGACCGGGGTTCTACGAAGACCGGCAAGGGAAGCCGTTTGTCGGTGCTGCCGGGAAGCTGCTGACCCAGCTCTTGGAATCAATAGGACTTAAGCGCGAAGACGTGTATATAACGAACGTGGTGAAATGTAGGCCACCACAAAACCGTGACCCGAAGCCAGAGGAGATAGAGGTCTGCACAAACAAATACTTGTTTACCCAGATTGAGGAGATCAAGCCTAAGGTGATCGCGACCCTCGGGCGCTTTGCATCAGCGGTCATCCTGGAGCGAAAAGATGTTTCAATGGGCCGCGTTCATGGGCAAAAATTTAAGAAGGATAATTACTTTGTGGTACCGATCTATCACCCGGCGGCAGCTCTTCATTCGCGTGCAAACCTAGGGCCGCTATCTGAAGATTTTAAGAAGCTCAGGGAATATCTTGAGGAGGAACCAGAAATCCCCCAGGAAGACCAGGAGCCGGAAATGGAGCAGATGGGGCTATTTTAGTCCGGAATTGGCCTAGTACAGCATCTGTGACGCTGTACTCGAGAATCGAAAATAGAAAATAGAAAATCGATTGAATTATTGTGGGTAAAGTTAGAAGAATGAGAGTTCATTACCTCAGAGCATTTTCTATTCGGTCGATTCTCGATTCTCGTAATTGTTACTTACCGATTGATCTGTGATGATGTACTGACAGCGATGGGCATGGTGGTATCGACACTACAGGCTATGATATGTGGGCTATGAGCTGATATGTTTACGGTAATTACGCATTCACCTGAGGAAACCCGGGAGCTGGCAAGAAAGCTGGCTCCCCTACTATCTGAGGGCGATCTTATAAACCTAACTGGCGATTTGGGAGCAGGAAAAACGGTCTTTACGAAGGGACTTGCCGAGGGACTTGAGATACATATCCCGGTTACCAGCCCAACCTTTACTTTAATAAAGGAATACAGTGGGCGGCTCCCACTCTATCATTTCGATGTGTATCGCTTGGCATCCCCCGATGAGCTGGAAGAGCTTGGTGCCGATGAATACTTCTATGGTGATGGCGTATCGGTGGTCGAGTGGGGCGACAAGGTTGAGGAGCTACTGCCTGACGAACGATTGACAGTGAAGATATTGAGACTGGTCGATGATTCATTCCGCCGAATAGAGGTGTCCCCATACGGGGACCGGTGGCAGCAGAAGGTTGATCAGTGGTTACTGGGAGAGTAATGTGCTAATCCTCGCTTTTGATACATCAAGCCCGGTGTTGAGTGTAGCCGTTGCCGATGGGGAAAAGACAATTGAAGAGGAGACAATGTGGCTTCCCAGAGGTCACATGGCCAAACTTATCCCGGTTATCGATACACTTTTAGAGAGATCCGGGTATAGCGTTGGGGACATCAACGCGGTTATCATTGGAAGCGGACCTGGCTCTTATACCGGGCTACGGATAGGTATGGTAATGGCCCGTGCATTTGCCCAGCTATTAGAGGCGCCGATCATCGGTATACCGAGCGCAGATGCAGTTGCTGTTCGTAACATCCGGGGTAAAAGCGTGATCTGCCCTGTTATTGATGCCAAGAGGGGAGAAGTGTACACTGCCCTCTACAGGGATGTGGACGGTACGATCGACCGCTTTACGGAATTTACGGCGATCAGCCCAGATGAACTTACTGAGCTATTGCAGGCCGAGGGGTACGAGCGAATCATTTTTGCCGGGGATGCGGTGAAGCTATATGGCGATGTTTTTGCTGGGGCTCTCGGTGGGAGGGCCGAGTTTGCCCCCGAGGATGACTGGTGGCCCCGGGCATCTGATTTAGTTAATTTGGCGAGGCCACGACTTCGGGCCGGACAGTTTGACGAACTGTATCAACTTACGCCAATTTATGTCAGGCTGTCTCAAGCCGAGGAGATGTGGGAAAAACGTCATCAGGGGTGACAATTTGATGATCACAATTAAACCAGAGGTCCGCCAGATGGCGATGCCAGATGTTGAGCAGGTTTATGCCATAGAGAGGCGGTCGCATGCTACGCCCTGGAGCCGGCTTACGTTCCAAAGGGAGCTGACAAACAGTCGTCATAACATGTGTCTCGTTGCAGAGCTTGGCGAACGTATTATTGGCTTTACGTGCATGTATTATGTGCTCGATGAGGGTCACATAACCAATATCGCAGTTGATGGCCCCTACCAGAATAGAGGTGTTGCAACCCGGTTGATGCTGAGTGCATTTGAGAGGGCGATAAAGAAAGGTATTCGGCGCATAACCCTTGAAGTGCGCAAATCAAACACAAAGGCGCAACACCTCTACATGAAGTTCGGATTCAGGATGAGTGGAATTCGCAAGGGATACTATACGGACAATTATGAAGACGCATTCATATTCTGGACAGGGGATATAGCCAGCGAATATTACGAGCGTCTTCTTGAGGACATAAGGAAGAAGCTTGAGGGTAAGTAGGTTGGCATAGTTGCAAAGAGATACGCTTATATTGGGCATTGAGACTTCGTGCGACGAGACCGGTGCGGCGATTTTAAGGGGCGGCCGCGAGATTGTGTCGAGCGTGGTCGCGTCGCAGATTAGCTTTCATCAAAAGTTTGGCGGGGTTGTGCCGGAGATCGCATCGAGAAAGCACCTCGAGATAATCAATCCGGTACTTGACGACGTCCTCGCAAAGGCGCAGCTCGATTACGATGATTTAGATGCTGTGGCGGTAACCATTGGCCCTGGCCTTGTAGGGGCTCTTCTTATGGGGCTCGGCACCGCTAAGGTTATTTCATATGTAAAGGATCTGCCCTTGATCGGCGTCAACCACCTCGAAGCTCATATCTACGCAAACTTTGTCGACCACCCGGACCTGAAACCGCCATTTGTGTCGCTCATAGTATCGGGTGGCCACACCATCCTCGCATATGT
>DASQQM010000226.1:0-9073 GCA_035643475.1 Anaerolineae bacterium
TGTACCGATTTTCTCCTCTATATTGCCAATACCTGATTAAATAATGTATAGCTTTTACTGCTTCTTTATCAGGGCTAAAGCCCTGAGCTACGACTCTGTTCTTTTCTTCTGACTCCTGGATTCTGGCTTCTGTCTCCTCTCGATTATCAGGGCTAAAGCCCTGAGCTACAGTGGCCAGTGGCTATTGGCCATTGGCAATACCCTCATCTTCTACCCACACCTCTAGACCCACATTCCTGATCCCCGGCAACCCGGTAACCCGGTCACCTGGTCACCCTACCCACATCTCTTACCCTCGTTCCGATTCACCCATTCACCAATTCACCCATTCACCGACTTACAGTATCATCATCGCATCTCCGAAACTATAAAACCTGTACTTCTTATTTATCGCCTCTTCGTACGCCTTTAGAATTAGTTCTTTCCCACCGAACGCGGTAACCATCATGAGGAGGGTGGATTTTGGTAGGTGAAAGTTCGTTACCAACGCATCCGTTACTTTGAACGTAAAGCCAGGGTAGATAAATAATCGTGTGCTACCTGCACCTGGCACTACCCTACCCGATGTACCTGCAGTCTCAAGCACCCTTACCGATGTTGTCCCTACCGCCACGACCCGATTGCCCCTCTCCTTTGTTTCATTAATAACAGCTGCAGTATCCTGTGAAATGTTGTATAGCTCGCTATGCATCTCATGATCTTCCACATTCTCTTCTCTCACCGGTCTGAAGGTATCTATTCCCACCCTTAACGTTACCGCGGTAACCTTTACGCCTTTCTCCTCAAGCCTCAGCATTAATTCAGGGGTGAAGTGAAGACCGGCAGTCGGTGCTGCCACCGAGCCCCAATCCCTCGCATATATAGTCTGGTAGCGGTCCTTTCTCTCCAGCGGCTTCTCAATATATGGCGGTAATGGTACGTTCCCTAACTCTTCTATAATACTGTTGAAATCCCCTTCATAGGTGAACGATACCAACCGTTCGCCTCCAGCCAATCTCCTTTCGATTCTCGCTATAAGCCTTCCATTGCCGAAAACGACTTGAGTTCCCGGCCGCAACCTTCTTGCAGGCCTCACCAGTGCCTCCCATAGATTCTTTTCCACTTCAGCTAGTAAAAGTATCTCAACCCGACCACCGGTAATCGCCTTTTCTCCTTTTAATCTTGCAGGAATTACTTTTGTATCGTTTACAACCAGGCAATCCCCCGGATTTAAATATCCAGTAATATCCCTGAAGATCCTGTGCTCAATTACCTTGCTTTCCCGGTAAATAACCATGAGCCGCGAGGAATCTCGCGGCTCAACTGGATCCTGAGCTATAAGCTCTTTCGGTAAAATATAATCAAATTCCGTCGTTCGCATTGCTTACTACCGCCTTAACAGCCATAGAATCACATTTATCACGACCGTCAGTATTATGCTGATAAGGATAGACGTCGCGATGGGAAAGAATATCCCCCACCCATCTCGCTTTATAACAATATCGCCTGGGAGCCTTGGCAATCCTAGGCCCTTCCCAATAAGGAAGATGAGAACCCCTGCTACTGCTATAATTGCTGCGATTATAACTAAAACCCTACCCAATTGCTCTAGGTTCACGCTCTTCGTCCACCACGCTATCCACCGTTTTTTTCAGCTTCCTCGCATATCTCTCCATCTCACTGAAGATACAACCACAGTACGGCTGCCGATACATCCCGAGTTCTTTTGCCCTGTCCTGCCCTGATCTGAACCCGGACCTGAAGTCCCAGTACTTGAACTCTATGCCATACGTGTTTGCGACCTCTGTCCCGACCATTTCTATGAGGTTATGCTTCTGGTAGGGACTGACCGAAAGCGTCGTTGAGAATAAATCGTACCCCTTTTCAGCGGCGAACCTGGCCGCTTCCCCTAGCCTTATACTATAACATATTCTACATCTATCGCTCTCATTTCCAGCGACCTGCCTGAAATATTCCTCGGGGTTATAATCGCCTACCCTTAGCTCAACCCCTTCGCTCTTACAATACGTAGCCAGTGCTTCCATCCTGCGCATGTACTCCATAGAGGGGTGAATGTTCGGGTTGAAGTAGTAGCTCGTAATGTTATATTCCACTTTTAGTAGGCTATGCGGAAAGATGAAGCATGGCCCACAGCATGTATGTAATAGAAGATTTTTCATCGTAATATCACTCATTTCCAACCGACTACATAGTAATGAGGCGCAGAGCTTCAATCAATATCAATCCGCACTATATAGCTCTTGAACCTTCGCCTGAGATATTCTTTACCGAACTCGCGAAGCACCCTCCTTGTCGGGGGCAAGAGCATTACTAGACCTATTAAATCGGTGAAAAACCCTGGGGTTAAAAGAAGTGCTCCCCCAATAAGCACAAAGAGCCCATCGATTAATTCATTTGAGGGAAGTAACCCCTGCTCAACACTTCGCTTTATATTGTAGATAACCTGCGCCCCCTGCGTTCTCACCAAGAATGCGCCGATTATACCGCTTATAAGTATTAATACAATCGTTTGTAGTACCCCTATAGTGTGGCCTGCTCCTATAAATATCGCAACCTCTATGAGCGGAACAAGGATGAAGATCAGTAATATCCATAGAAGCACTGTTCTCCCTATACTCCTTCTATTCGATAATCTATAGCCCTTATTTATATACTGCATATTTTATCTCTACCTCTGGAATATATGTGTTAATAAATCAAGATGATACATATAGAATACAGAAGATAGAATCCGGAAGCCAGAACCAGGGGATTGACGTTGTATGACCACGAGTTTACTCCGCCCTTTGTTGTGAATTCTGACTCCTATATTCTTCGTAAAGGAGGTCGCAATGATTGAGCCAGAACGAGGATACGCTTACTGGGTGGGTGATTACATTCCTTCAGCAGGCCTTTCGATAAATTCATACCTCATAGTAGATGACTACCCCACACTGATTAATGCCGGTGCCCCAATAACAACCGATACTCTCATAAAGAAAGTAGAATCGGTCATCAAGCCAGCTGATATAGAGTATATTATATTAACCAATGCTCACGTAGCATATGCGGGTGGGTTGCCCCGGCTGCTTGAGATTGTCCCACAGGCTAGGGTTGTCGCGAGCACATACGAGGCCGTCAATCTTGGATTGTACGGGGTACACATACAGCCACTGTTGACCCAGGATGGCGATATGCTCAATATTGGTGAAACGACGTTGCAATTTTATTCTGCGCCTTTTATCGGCTCACCGGGCTCAATGTTTGTATTCGATGCGACTTCGGGGATTCTGTTCTCCGGCGACGCGTTCTCAACAACCGTATCAGAATGGCGGATCCTTACCGACGAGGACATGACAGAGCTGCTCCAGGTGTATTTTGATATTAACGTTGGGGATTCCGCCAGCGCTCGCGACGCCATCTCGCGGTTGAAGATGCTGGATATTAAGCTTTTGGCGCCAGGGCATGGTCCGATGATGAGAAGACATATTGATAGATATATCGACGCGCTGAGTGAAAGATATGCAGAGGCGGCCTAAATCTGCGCTAAGTCCGCTTTAGAGGCATACTACTCAACCATCCAGCTAAGTAGCGCCTCAACCTCATCAACGCTTTTTATCACATAATCCGCCTCTTCTTCAACTTGTGGTGGGCTCTCATCCGAAGCTACGCCCACTGATATCGTCCTTAAATTGCTTTCATCTCGTAAGGTTCGCAATGCGTTGAATGCGTCGATATCTGTTATATCATCACCGAGGTATACCGCATTATTTAGGCCCCTGCTCATTGCAATAACCGTTATCGCATCACCCTTATTGATCGGTAGATCCGGCTTCAATTCGATAACATACCTACCATCAAGCCTACGTAAGGGATATTCTGCAACAATGGGTTTAATCATCTTCTCTATCAACCCTCTTGCCCCTTCTTTGTCCTTTGCCGATCGATAGTGCAGGGCTACCCCTAATTTCTTCTTCTCTATAAAAACATCGGTCTTCTTAAATAATTCAATAAGGTCGGCTTCAAGGCTAGCCGCAAGCCCAAAGAAGTTAGAGGCCTCGGGTGTGTAGAACTGCTTTCCATTCTCTATCCATTCCAATCCATGGTTCCCTATGTAGGCTACGTTATCAATGTCGATGATCTTTTTAGCCTCGCTCGAGTCCCGTCCACTGACTATTCCAAAAATGCCATACTTCTCTGTAAGTCGTCTCAATACATCCCGCATACTAGGGGTTATTGCCGCATCAGCCGGGGTTCGAGCGATCTTACTTAGCGTTCCGTCTAAATCGCTAAATACACCGGTATTTCCGGGATCACTCTTGAGTGGCTTCAACGCGTTGTGGAGATTGTTTAATGCATAAACATCGCTCATCGTTGCTCTAGGATCTTCCTGTAATTTTCCTCATAGCCATCCGCCATCTTCTCTGGGCTGAAGTTTGCCAGTACGTAGTCCCTACAAACTCTCGGGTCGATATCAGATACCATCTTTACCGCTTCGACCATCTCATTTAACGTGTCCACTACATATCCAACCTTTCCATGTACAACCACTTCTGATGATGATCCGTTCCTGAGAGCAACGACCGGCGTTCCGCAGGCCATCGCCTCTGCCATCACTAAACCAAACGGCTCAGGCCACTGTATCGGGAAGACGAAACACTTCGCCCTTTTTATAAGCTCACGCTTCTCACTACCTCCAACCTCACCCATGAAAACTATCTGCTCACCATCTATTTCCGGCTCAACCTGCGTTTGGAAGTACTCCATATCGATCGGGTCTATTTTCCCTACCAGTACGAGCTTCTCGCCCAGCTCCTTTGCGACCTGTATCGCTAGGTGTGTACCTTTGTTAGGATTTACCCTGCTCACCAGTATTAGATAATCATCTTTATCTTCCGAGTACTCATAGCTTTGGATATCGATCCCATTGTAGACAGTGTTTACGTAATTTAATATCGGCAAACAGCTTCTCTGGTACTCGCTAATCGCATTGAAGTAACATGCGTCTTTAAAGTGCGTGTAAAATGTGGACGTATCAACGGTAAACGGGCCGTGAAGCGTGTGAAGCACCGGCACTTTAATCATATGTGAGAATGCAACCCCTAAAAATCCGCTGTGGTCATGGACAATATCATAATCATCGGATATCCTTAAAGCCTCGCTGACCTGCATCGCATCATACATGGTCATCCCCATCTTAGAGGTCTGGCCTTCGTCAAACACGTACTTCAGCTTTGCTTTGGTACCGGAATCGCCCGTTGCAAAAAGGGTAATATCGTGACCCCTTCTTGCCAGCTCGTCTGCGAGAAGGCTAACTACCCACTCAATACCTCCATAGCCGAGGGGTGGAACCCTGATCCATGGTGGCGAAACCATCAATATTTTCATCTAGTCAATCTCTCCTATAAGCTAACTTTCCCAAACAGATTTTCGCATAAACCATACAAACGCAAATTTAGCTCGACGATAATGCGCTATTCGATCTCCCAGGCAACCCAGCGCATCTCTTCTACAGCACCCCTCGACATCAGTTCAGATACACATGCAAGCGGATTTTTGTTCTCGTACAGTACCTTATATACATTCTCAGTGATCGGCATCTCTATTTTGTACTTGCTCGCCAACTTAACAACCGCACTCACTGTTCTTATACCCTCGGCCACCATGTTCATTTCGGAGTTAATCTGCTCCAGAGTCATGCCCCGTCCAAGCATCTCACCAACAGCCCTATTCCGGCTATGCCTGCTCATACACGTAACCACGAGGTCTCCAATCCCCGCAAGACCAGCAAACGTTCGCGCGTCCGCCCCAGTCGCAACTCCCAGCCGCATCATCTCGGCAAGCCCCCTTGTCAACAGCGATGATTTCGTATTATCGCCATACCCGAGTCCATCCGAGATACCGGCTGCAATCGCAATTACATTCTTTACCGCACCGCCTAACTCGGTACCGATCAAATCGGGATTTGCGTAGACCCTAAAGTACGGGGTGATAAAGATACCTTGCAGGTCCAGGGCAACGCGCTGGCTGGGGCTTGATATCACGGTTGCCGACGGTATATTTTTGCTCACCTCTTCTGCGTGATTTGGCCCTGACAGAACCGCAATCCGATTTTTCATTTCGGGATGCAATTCCTCCCTCATCACTTCGGACATCCTGAGCAAGGTATTCTCCTCGACACCCTTCGCAAGGCTCACTACCATCATATCGCCTTGCAGGATATCTTTTATACTAGATACTATTCCCCTCAACACATGTGACGGCGTTGCCATCACCACTATCTCTACGGGCGCGATGGCTTCTTCCAGATCCACGGTCGCTACCAGGTCAGGATGAATATCGATGTCAACTAGGTACTTTGGATGACGCCTCGTAGTGTTGATGCCCTCAACCACCCAAGGGTCCCTCGCCCAGAGTGCAACGCTATGCCCTTTATTGGCAAGAAGATTTGCTATCGCCGTTCCCCAGCTTCCAGCTCCAATAACCGCTATCTTTTTCAGTTTAATCTTCCCCCAGGCTTACCTTTTCTCCTATTTTTAACTCTTTCCCGGCTATCAACCGTGATATATTTGACCTATGCCGGTATACGACCACCGCAGCAATCGCTACGGAAAAAACAATGTACTCCGTCCTCGGGTAAAGCACTATAATTAGTACCGGTAGCAACACTGCGACCACCATTGAAGCGAGAGACACATACCGCGTAAGGGCAACTATTACTATCCAAGCGCCAATTAAAATAGGTGCAGCCCACGGCCAGAGAGCGAGAATTAATCCAGACGCAGTAGCCATTCCCTTGCCACCAGTAAAGCCGAGAAATACTGAGTAGCTGTGACCGAGAACCGCCGCCAGTCCGACGATTACGCTTATCATCGGCACCACATCGGGACTATCCGCAAGCACTGCCTTTACCGCCACCACAGGAACCAGACCCTTTGATATATCGGCCATCAGCACGGCTACGCCCGCGGCTACGCCGAGCGTTCTATAGCAGTTTGTCGCCCCTATGTTGCCGCTACCGAACTTTCTTACATCAACTCCATAGAGCGCTCTGCCTATAATTATACCGAAGGGTATTGACCCCAGTATATATGCCATCGCTATGAATGCTACCGCTATATATATCAATTTCGGCTCCATTGGTAATGCAACCTGACAAGCAACCAGAATCGCCATATCTTTAGCATGCGGTTATTTACTATTTTATCTATACTTGCTTCTAAAGTGTATATTTATCGGACACCCAGTAAACCCATATGTTTTCCTGATTTGATTTTCAATATATCTCTCGTAGGATTGCGTTACAAGCTGTGGGTGATTAACGAAGAAAACGAAGACCGGCGGTCTGCTTCCTGTCTGCGCCGCATAAGATATCTTAAGCGTTCTTCCTCCCTTTGCCGGCTGGAACCCTTCAGCCTTTATCTTTGCAACCATTCCGTTTATCGATGAAGTTGAGACCCGCTTATCATACTCTGCCATGACTTCCCCGAGAAGTATAAACATCCTGGACATGCCCAGACCGGTCTTTGCTGACACCTTCAGTTTCGGTGAGTAGTCGAGGAACCTCAGCTTTTTCTCAAGGCTCGTCTCAACCCTCTCTGCCTTCTCACGGCTCTCAACTAAATCCCACTTGTTGAGAGCGATTATGCTTGCGCAGCCGCGTTCTTCCGCCAGATTGGCGATCTTTTGATCCTGCGAGGCCGGACCTGTTTCGGCATCTATTACGATAACTGCGATATCTGCTCGATCGAGCGCTTTTAGCGATCTGATAAAGCTGTAGTACTCTATGTCTTCCTTTAACCTGGGCTGCTTTCTCAGCCCTGCGGTATCGATAAACCGATAGGTTACCCCATCCTTTTCAAGAACAGTATCTATGGTATCTCTCGTCGTGCCCGGTATGTCGCTGACGATAACCCGCTCTTCTCCCAGAAAGCGGTTTAAGACCGAAGATTTCCCTACATTCGGCCTCCCAACTATAGCAACCTTCACCTCATCCGCATCTTCTACCCTCTCCACCGTCGGCAGCAATGCGGTTATCGCATCGAGGAGGTCTCCAACCCCGAGGCCATGAATTGCAGAGACAGCATACGGCTCGCCAAGGCCGAGCTTATAAAATTGATATATCGCTGCTTCGTGGATTATATCATCGATCTTATTTACAGCTAGAACTACCGGCTTCTTTGAGGATCTTAACTGCTTGGCAACTATATCATCTTCTGCCACCTCGCCTACTGATCCGTCCACTACAAAGACGATTACATCGGCCTCATCTATCGCAAGCATCGCTTGCTTCGTTATCTGCTTACCCAGTGAGACATCGGTTCCAAAATCGATACCCCCTGTATCGATTATTGTAAATGTTTTTCCGCCCCATTCCGTATCGACGTAATTTCTATCGCGCGTTACACCTGCGGCTTCGTGTACTATTGCCTGTTGAGATACGACTATCCTATTTACCAACGTTGATTTTCCAACGTTCGGCCTGCCAACGACCGCAACTAAAGGATATGTCATCTGTAATGCCTACCTCCTGCAAATGCAGATTTATAATAATATGCCTTCAATAAACCCGGTCCCAGAACTCCTTACAACGTCAATGTGAATACCAAGCAGTTCCGCTACTGTATCGGGCGAATGGCCATCCAGCATCAACCCATCGCCGTTAAGCATTACATCCGGGACGAGCAACCTCGATGGCTTCTCGTTTCTCGTAAGCCACCGGCCCATACTCCCCACCACGTCAGAGCCCGTTAAAAGGCCGGTCACATTAACCCTTCCACCGAAGAAATTGTTCTCCACTTCGATGACATTAATCTTTATTCCATAATTATCCTTAATATCATCGGCAAGTTTTCTCATTGTCGTCGAGAAAAGGCTTCCGGTAACGACTGCTATCGTTCCCACTGCTGGAGCTGCTTTTAATTCTGTTATGCTCGCTATAGCATCATCTATGAATAAGCGAGAGAGGCCTATGCCATTTTCAATTTGTGGAAATTCCCCATAGTGCTCGGCCGGGGGCAGTTCGTACCCTCCCGCAATGTAAAATTCATCCGCTATATATACCCAGGCATACCCCTTGTCTCTCTCAAAATTC
>DASQQM010000227.1:0-20606 GCA_035643475.1 Anaerolineae bacterium
TGCCATGGTCAACGTGACCGATTGTGCCGATATTCATGTGGGGTTTGGTTCTTTCGAACTTAGCTTTGGCCATAGATGTTTTTCCTCCCTATATGTTCTTAAATTTCCGGTCACCCGGTAACCGGGTCTAAAAGCTCGATATAATCTCGTGTATTAGAACTCCTGAGTATCCGAGCGGGCACCGGGGATACTTGCTTCTTCACCTACCTTCAGGTAGACCCGGATGAAGCAGCTTGCATATCGCTTGGGTGCATAGAAATTCCGGATAAACGAAGGTCGGGGGTGGATTGAGCATCTAAGATCGCTCACTAAGAACTATTGCCTATCCCCGACCAATCAAACACCTATAGAGAACTCCCGCACTCCAAATGCCAGTTCCTTACACGCTCCTTTGTAGCGGTGGCAGGACTCGAACCTGAGACATCGGCCCATCACAGGCCTCCCTGGTCGAGGAAACTCACGTTTCCTTAGCCAGTATCACCCCTTTTACGGATGATCATGGGGGAAGAATTCCCCCATGAGTAAATCCCCCTCACGTCGCAGGCTAGGCTGGCACTCAAGCCGACAGGCATCCCCCGCCCATCCTTGTAGCGGTGGCAGGATTTGAACCTGCGACGCCACGGGTATGAACCGTGTGCTCTAACCAACTGAGCTACACCGCCAGATCAGATACCAGAAATCAGACCGGTGCCCCGCACCTTTCAGAAACCAGATAGAGATTGCCAGTAGGTTGGGTGCTTGCAATGATAATTTACTTACGTTCTAGACCTTTACATCTTGTTTCTGGTCTCTTGTTTCTGATTTCTATCAGAGCCCGCGAGCGGACTTGAACCGCTGACCCCTTCCTTACCATGGAAGTGCTCTGCCGACTGAGCTACGCGGGCACATATCTACCACAAACAATAGTACAATTACTTCTAACCAAGGTTATTATAATAATTTACAGCGTAATTTCAAACCATTTCATTATTGCGTTCTGTTGTAACAACGTAATCGAAAATGCTCTTTGGTAACAACCCCACTCTCCCCTAGCCCCTCCCACCAAGGGAGGGGAACACGAGAATCGAGAATCGACCGAATCGAAAATGCTTTGAAGGTAATACAACCCTATCTTTCAAACCAGACCCACAGTAATTCAATCTACTTTCGATTCTCGAGAAAAGCCATCTTCGATGGCTTTTCTGTGGAGGGAGCAGGATTCGAACCTGCGAAGGCTCCGCCAACGGATTTACAGTCCGTCCCCTTTGGCCGCTCGGGAATCCCTCCTCGTCGGGCGCGTAATCGCCTTTAAGATAGTACTTGAAAAGTGAATTCGTGTCAATTGAGCAGGATGCGTATGTGATTGATGATACCTCGCTCCCACCGGTAGGAAGGTAAGCTCCAGTAGGTGCCCCGGTGCCGATTGATTAGGATGCAAATCATCTTAATTTCTGGTAAAATCCCTAGTAAAATACACTGGGGGGTGATAGCATGCCAATTTATGGATATCGTTGTAGATCGTGCAACCATACCTTCGAGGTGGTGCAATCGGTCAACGATGATCCAATTAAGGACTGCCCAAAGTGTGGAGACCCGGTAAGTAAAATCTTTTTTCCGGTTGGGATCGCCTTTAAAGGAAGCGGGTTCCACGTTAACGACTATAAATCTCCAAAACGGATAGCGGCAGAAAAATCGGCTGGTGAAAATGGAGGCGGCAGCTCGGAGTCGTCTAGTTACTCAGCAGTCGGTACGCTTGGTGGTGATTAATAACTGATCGGTATGTACATCTGAGGTGAAAGATGAATTCCACAGCTGTTAAATAACCTGCAGGGGTCCTTCATCGAGTGAAATCCGGCATCCATCCTTATCATCTATTAGACAGCCAATATAATCGGATATCTCAGTAATGAGATCAACGACCCCGACCCTTAAGACCGAAGTGCAAGCGCCCGATAAATTGGGCGTTTTTTCATTCTCTATAGCTATTAGCTCTTGTTTCAGTTCTGAAAGCCTGCTGTAAGTATATTCCATATTCCTTTTTAATAGGAGCCGTTCCTTAGGGGTTAGCCGGTGAAAATCGCGCTCGATGAGCCTTACCTGCTTGCCTATCTGCTCAACTATTGATTTTGATAGCTCATAATCTTCGCTCCTGAGCATCTTTCTTAAACCATTCACCTCAGATTTTATGAAGTACGAAGCCATCCGCGTTCGCCAGTAGGGTTTTAGGGTATCGATTGGTAAAAGTACTCCTAAGCCAAGGCTCCCTCGGTAAGCTACCAAGCCTTTTTTAGGATAGGTGATCATATCGATAAGACCCAGCCAGAGAGCCGATGCCTGCCCGGCCGCATCGTACGCCCTTCTCTTTTTCATCCTCGGGGTGAGGTGCTTCGGGTTTTTAAATACCACCTCAACCACCGTACCGGAACCCGGTGAGGAGTGGCACCTGAACCGATCCACTAATTTTTGCATCAAAAAGAGCCCAAAGCCGCCGTCTTCAGAAAAGACCGGCCTATCCGTAGAGCGAGCTAGCCCTTTTCCCCTATCGCAGATCGCGATAGCAAGCGTATCGTCTCTCAGTATGCATTCAACTATTATAAGCGGTCCCCTATGGTTCTTTGCATAGGCGTGTCTAACAATATTAGTACACGCCTCCGAGACAACAAGTAGAATATCGGATTGTCTCGTCTGGTAAGGAGTATCGGCGACAATATCCCTTACTTCCTTCCTAATCGCGTCTAGGCTCTGTGGTCTCGACGGGAACAACAACTTCAGCCGTCTGTCGATCACCTTAGTTCCTCCTTAAATTGCTATATAACGCTTGCTAAGTTATTCCCTATAACTTGACCTGTTAAACATTTAATAGCTAATCGCCTAATAAATATCTTATGTGTTAATTTATTTATACCCGCCTTAAATCGATCGTACCTACCTCACCGGCATATACGAAGGAGCGCATATTTTAACACTGGAATTTTATTTGGATATAATAAACTGCGCCAGTTAATGGCTGTTTATAATATCCATTATATACTAGTCCCCTTGTCGTCCCTTAATCTCATATTTACCCGATAACAGTGGCAATAAACGCTTACTGGTAAACAAAAGTAAGCCTCTAATGATCCACCAATCACCAAGTTATGTTTACTTTAGTTACCGTGCACCGGTGATATACAGGCATTATTAAAACTATGCAGGCCGGTTTCAGACGCGCTCGCCGGGGAATGATAATCTTGGGCCCATCTACATAAAGGGCTCTCGGGTAAGCAACTAGGAGGTTGAAAATATGGCTCTTAAGCGTTTTAGCCAAATGGAGAAAACCGGTCTCAAATTCGAGATGGATTATCCTGATTTAACAGGATATAACGTCTTTGATAAAAACGGTAACGATGTCGGCGAGGTTCAGGACATGCTTTACGACACGAACACTGGAATGGTCAACCATGCGATTATCGGTCGCGGGTGGCTCTCATCACTTCTTGGTGAGAGACAGGTAATAGTGCCGTTCGACCGGATGACTGTAAGCCCAACCGACAAGACCATCCGTCTTGACATCGATCGTGATGAGCTTTCGAGGTTCCCGGAGTGGTCGGTTAGCGAGGAAAACCTCTCTGATAGAATCGCCGGCTGGTGGAGAGAGACAACGAGGGCTGCATAGTCGGGCAGCAAGCAGCAGGAGGTACCTTACGGGTAAAGAGAGGGCTTCTGCCCTCTCTTGTTATTTTAACATTAAACCATTGCGACCCCCGCATCCGCCATTCGCTTCCCGGCATGGGCCAGGAGAGTGCCGATTCACCAATCAGGATAACCGGTTAGCTATCCTGCTCCACTCGCTCTAACCTAACTCCCCGGGCTTCCATGAGCGCTCTTAGCAGGTTATCATGAAGTTCCGTCGGCCTTAGAATAAACTGCAGCTTTTCCGGCTCACCCAAGCTGCTGGCGATCTTTCTAGCAGCGGCTACAAGGGCATCGAGCTGCTGTAAAGGCGGTGTGGTCTCCTCATCAATTAGATTAAAGTAATCCGCCTCCACTCGTGTCCACCGATCGAGCACTTCCAATGCTTGGGGATTAGAAGATTGAACGGTGATCGATTCGCAGAGAACGCCATCCTCGATCGCATAATTGCTGTTCACTAAAGTCAGTTTGGTATCATCCGCCAGTTCCACAAAGCTTGTGGCACCATTAGTATCTATCAGTTCAACATAACAGATCTGGGAATCGTCAACTTTACCAATGAGCTCTACATCACCGTAACCTTTAGAAAAGATGTCCTTGGTCAGCTCAATTAATCTCTCTGGCGTGGCCTCAACCGGGGATAGGGCAACGCTTTCTCGTTCCAGCTCTGCCTTGGCTTCCACAACTCCTGCCATGCGCATCATTCCTTCCCATTCTAAAGGTAGCCATCAGCCATCAGCTTTAAATAAAGATGCTAGCCGTAGGTCTTATTTTATTTAGGGTCCCTCTCAGCTTTTTCGCTGTTAGGTATCTTCCAATCCATTATACAGGTCTATATCTTACCCGTAGCATGATAACTGCTGATTTTTAATTGCCATTTTGAACCCTAATCCTCTGCTGATGTCTGACGGCTGATCGCTTTTAAAATAAAACCCGTGCAGTCACCACCAGTACCCTGCACGGGTTTCTATCGCCTATAGTAAAGTTGTAGACATCTTTCCCTGCCTACCTATTTTCTACTGTACGCTAGAGGCTTTCCAGTAAGCCTGGAAGGCGCCGTGCCATGGCCAGGAGAAATTTCAAGCTCTCCTGTGTCTGCTGATCTTTAAGCACATTCCATAGCGTCATCGGACCCACTTTGCGGGTATCCTTTTTTGCCTCATTTACTGACTCACGTACCGCCTCCAGCATTTGATCGCCGGTTTCTGCAAGCGATAATACGGTTGAGAGTGAGCCCGTTAATATGCCCGAGGTCATGGACTGCTTCATTGCAAAGGCAAAATCGCCCACCTCTACTAGTGCCTTTAATGCACCGCTTTCCTCTAGCGCCTTAACTGCCTCAAGCGAGCGCGAGAGACTGTCAGCTGCTGCAGCTGCGGTGGCCACCAGGTTCTTCATCTCATCGGTATTTATCACCTCGACAAGGTCAACCAGTTCAGCCATCTGCGCCATAGTCGCCGTCATTCGCTGCATTATCGCGGGCGTCATGGAATCCAGGCTCGCGGTTAAAAATCCAGCAACCTCGTTGATCCGGGAATCAGTTGAATCCGCTTGTTCAACCTCAGCAACCATAGTTTCTCCTGCGCTATTATTTGAACTCATGCGCATACCTCCTATAGAATGCCGCGAGCGGATAACCAATACATCTCGTTAAAGGCTAGCTTAAACCAGTGAATCATCTCGCTTGGTGGAGTCGGTGCCGGCGGCTTTGCGTAGCTAAACGATACATAGGTAGCCGAATTCAAACCGGCCTCTACAAAGCAAAATACTTTGCCATCGTAGTGGTGAGACGGCATTATCCCTCTAAGCTCTGATACTATATTTTCTGCCACCACGTCAGCCTCATAGTGGGCTGTGGAGCCAGCCTTGGAAATAGGCAAATTGGTCGCATCGCCCAGGACATAGATATTGTTGTAGCCCTCGGCCTTTAAGCTATGCCGATCCGTCGGGATAAACCCACCTTCGTCCCCTAGCCCTGAATCTGCGATTACCTGGGCTCCGCGATGTGCAGGAATAGAGATGAGAATATCATACGGTATCTCGCTTCCTTCGAGGGTACTTACTATCTTCTTCTTTGGATCGACTGATTCTACATTGCAGAAAATCTCTGAATTAATACCCCGTGCCTCAAACTCAGGTTCAGCCCAGTCAGCTACTGGCTGTAGGGAATGTAACCTGCCAATGGGATAGGTGTAAAGCAGATCAACCTTATCCCGTATGCCCTTATCCCTGTACATCTCATCGAGCATGAAAATGAGCTCGAGTGGAGCAACCGGGCACTTATGTGGCACATCGATCGTGATGACGATTTTGCCGCCCGTAAAGTTGATAAGCTTATCCCTGAGCTTGTTTGCTCCTTCTGCTGTGTAGAAATTATCCGCTGCTTCGGCCAATCCGGGCAGCGAATCGAAATTCGGATACGCACCGGTTGCAATTACAAGCATATCGTACGGGAGCGATCCCCCGTTCGCTAGCGTTATGGTGTTGGTATCGGCGTTGATCTTCGTAGCCCCATCGACTACGAGATTAACGCCCGCTGCAAGCAAGCTTTTTTGTGGCCGGGTATAATCTTCGACTCGTGCGTGGTTAATTGAAACGAACAGGAAAGAGGGTTGATAAACATGGTCCGCATTATCCGTAACCTGAGTTACCGTGACCTCTCCCTGGCTAATCTCTTTCCGCATGCTTCGAGCGAGGTGATTAGCGACCATAGTGCCGCCGGTACCACCGCCCAAAATTACAACGTTCTTAGCCAACCAACTCTCCTCCCTACTTAACTTTCTTTACAGCAATGCGCCAGTACTCTCCGTCATCTGCTTTTTCGCTGTAGAGTAGTTCATGGCCTACTTTTTTAACCCACTCTGGGATATCATTCACTGAGCCCTGATCTGATGACCATACCTCAACGGTGTTACCTACCGATGCCGCCTTAACCGTCTTGATCAGCTCCATCAGCGGACCAGGACAGTATGAGCCCCGTGCATCAACGGTTTTATCTACCTGAACTGACATTTACAAATGCCTCCTCATAAAAGGTTTTGCCGACAAACTTCACAATTTCTTTAAGCTTAAAGAACCATAATCTGGCCGCCTTCGGCTACCCCGAAGAAAGCGGTGACGCCCATAATGTCGTCGACGACGTCGAGCAGGTCGCCTTTCTCCCAGCCCATGACGTCAAGAACCAAAGAGCAAGCGTATACCTTAAGGTCCCCCAGATCTTTGGCATCCTCAATCATCTTGTAATAGGGATCAACATTCTTTTCCATCAGCTTCATCCCGATTTCACCGACCCTGAAATCTTGCTTATCGACAGTTTCTTTCGTGAAGAGTTTCAAAGCTTCCATGGTGGCAAAGACGTTGACCTCCATCCCCGATGCAGCTGCTATAGAACCCATCAAAGCTCCAGCATGCACCTTTTCGATGTCTCCCGACATTAGAACGATTGATAACTTTGGCGCATCAGCCATCGTTTATCCTCCTCTCTATACCTATACCAGTATGGGTATTATTAAGTTGATTATAAATTAACCATGAGTGAGCCGTCAACAGATTTGCGATTTAAGGTAATAAGCTCAGGATATATGGCTGGCGACCGATTAGGATGAACTCTTGACACACAATAAAGCATATCAAAATAATGGATCACCATCATTATGTTATATAACACTGGGGTAGGGAGTTGTAAATAGCAACACCAATTCGCTCTTACTGTTGAGCTTGCTGTAGGCCCTAACCATTCTCAAGGCTTACCGAAAGCAGCGCCATGTCATCTATTATCCGATCGCCATTTCGATGCCCGATCGCATACTCGATGCCGTAGACTGGCGTGCCCATTTGCAAAGCTCTTGTAAAGGGATGCTCCTCTTTGGGGAAGGGTTTACCATCTACCGTGGTCATCACCCATACTGGATCATTGTAATACCGGCCTATAATTTCACTACGCGGAATACCGAGCAGCTTTTCAGTCGCGCTGTTAGTGAGGATGGTACGACCATCCTGGTCGAAGATGATGATGCCGTCGGGGTTGTCCTTGATGATATATTCCAACTGCTTTTTTGATAGCGCCTCATCCATTATGCCGATCTCCATGCTAGCGTGATTGCTTATTCTCTCGGCTATATCCTTCATCTATTTTTGCCCAAATAATAGATAAACCTCTCTTAACATAAAATTGTTAAGAGAGGTTTCGGCTCTATAACACGCTTTGGTTCTGGATACTGGAGGCGCGAGTGGGTACCTGCGGGGTCCCACGGGAATTACAAGTTAAAAGTGAGCTCAATGAGCGTTTTTGCGCATCGTTTTCCTAGTGGGGTACGATCACCCTTCCAGTTTTAACCTCTCAAGTTTATCGATACCGACAAACTTGATGTCGTCGATGGTCGCATTTGGCTTAATTCCCCACGCGCGCAGCCGTTCGACGGAGAAGGACTTAAACCGCTCTATCAGCTCGGGAGTTGTCCTCGTAGTGCCATCCGCATTGTGCAGGAACAGAGAAAAGATGTGGGGTTCGCCGTTTACCAAGAGCTCTATTCTCACTCGGTCATCCTGTACCTGAGCTGATACTATTTCAAAGGTAAACGCTATCTCGGCCACCATCTTGGCCGACTCCGCCCTCGTTGCAGTATTGTTTGGCCTAAAGGTGCTATCTCCGTATCCATTGATGATCCCCGCCTCAACGCACGCATTAACGTAATCCTTCGCCCAGCAGGAACCGATATCCGTTAGTCTGCTAGCACCAGCGGGCAGATGGAGCGTTTTTGCCAGGATAGTTACAATTTCCGCCCGTGATATATCTGTGCCTGGTTTGAATGTCCCATCAGGGTACCCCGATATTGCCCCATGTACCCTCACCGTCTCAATAAATCGATATGCCCAGTTGCCCTTGTCCACATCCTTGAAGCTCGGTTTTGCCGGGCTTTCCAGCATCCAGCCCATAGCAAGGCAGGTAACCTTCGCAAATTCCGCTCTCGTTATGCTGCTGTTGGGCTTAAATGTTCCATCTGGATAGCCGTCTATTACCCCTTCTGAAACCAATTCAATAACGTAGGGATAGAACCAGAGGTCGCGTGGCACATCCGAAAAGCCCACCCGTGGTGGGATAGTTGTTGGTGGTGAGGTAATGGGAGGATCCCCAATCAAGGTAGTTGGGGGCTCTATATTTATCGTCGTTGTGGTAGTCGGCGGCTCCGTGGTTGTAGTTGGGGTCTGTGTAGTTATAGTTGTGGGTGGTGAAGACGTTGTTGTGTCGCCGATTACCATGATAGTCTTGGAATCGATCGTAAACGTATCGCCGGCCGCAGTACCATCGAGGTCGGCCGCGAGAGCGACCCCAGAGAGCGCTATTTCGCTCGTGCCGTCTTGAGGAGCGGTGATCGTGAAGCTAAAGCGGGTGGCGGCGTTGGTCGAGTGCGTAATCTCACCATTCTCAAGCCTTGTGTTATCGCCAGCACCCAGCTCTCCGGCTGAGACACTAAAATTAAGGCCACCGCCGGCAAAGGGGAGTTCGTGGATGATAGAGACCGTGTAAGTCCCACTTTCTCCGGCAGTGAGGATATCTGGGCCGTCGATGATTAGAGTTGGTTTCGGCCCCCCATGCGAGTGACACTCATCGCCACCACAGCCGTTAGTATGCCCACTAATACCAGCCGAAGATCCCCAGGCTGTCATATAGCCCACATACATTATGCTTACAACGAGACCGGTAATAGCCAGAATTCGTCTCATGATCTCTTCCCCTCAACTTCTCCTCGCTATTAAGACGGACCATTACGGTTTTTAGAATTCACGATGTCGGTCATCTAGTGCCATTCACAATCCCCTGCTCCACCTCTTCATATACTTCGATATCGATGGGGGGCTGTTGCACGGTCGTGTTGGATGTGGTTGGCGTCTCTTTGTGTGTTGTAACGCTCACCTTAGTTGTCGTTGGTGGAGAATCATTGCGTGGACGCCGTGGGACTGTTGTGCCTCTGCTCCTTCGTTGTGTGGCGGGCGGGCGCGTTGTGATCGTTGTAGATCTAGTAACTACCGGGTTTCTACTGCCAGTGCTCACCGAGCTTCTGTTAACAGAGCTCTCTTTGCCTCCTCCATACTGGCTGGTACTCGCATGGCTCCTGTATGTATAAGTTGTGGTTGCTCGACTACTACCCTTCTGCAGGGTTGAAGCCCCTTCCGGAGGCGGGATCAACCCGTTACCGTTAGCACTATTAGTACTATCTGTATCCTCCTGAGAAGCTGTATCATTAGGTATGAGCTGCTCCTTATCGCTTGCCTGCTTTGCCCCTGTGGTGGATGAACCGGTGCCTTTACTATAATATGCATGCTCAGCAGTATCCTTCATGGGCTTACCTTGCACAATGTCTATAAAAAGGGCAGCAATAATTGCCACAAGAATGGCATCGATAGCACTTTCTATATGTAATCCAGCAAGCGTGTGGATTGCCGATCTCCTTAAGTAAAAAAGCAACCCCAAGAGGATAAATAAAACTATGTAGCCAAAGAACCCCAAGAGGAACGTAAGCGCAACCGCACCTAAAAATATGCTGGTGATGAGCGCCCAGCTACGAAAACTATTCAGGAATTGCCTCGACCAGAATATGCCTCTCATGGTTTATCACGGTTTAGTTATGCCCACAAGCATCTTCCCTTAATCTGGAAATATGTTTAGGTCTCTGTTAGTCAACTGCTTTACCGAATCCTCAGCGTTAAAATCGTTTAGTAATTTTTGAGATACCATTGATACGGGAGAGTTCGATACTAAATCCTTAACCGCACCAAGATGAGCACCATATTACTAAGCTTATACCCTGCTCATATCCCTATTGATAGCAGAACTCAATATGCACCTGATCCAATAGCCTTTATGCTATTGTTCCCAGACGTGGCAGTGCGTAAAGATTGCCAGCTTAAGGCTTGGCTCACACCAGTATCTCAATTGGAGTACGTGGGGCTTAAACGCTAGCCCAGTAAGATCGCACGCCACGCTGCAATCAAGCCATGACCTAATCTTGCATCTGCTGGATTTACACACCTACGGTACATATTAAGATTGGTGCGTGACTACAGACTTATATCAACAGTTCGGTGAATGCAGGGGCAGCCTATTTTCATGCATGCTCATTTCTTAAAATTACTTTGCATTATGCAAGATTCCTATGGAGCACTTATCCCAGCGTCCCCGCCTATTAGGCTCACATATTCTGCCTTCGGGTTTGACCTGAACGAAAAATTTCTCGTTCCATGTCGCGATTGGTGGGAATAAAAAGGTGTCACAGAGCGTGAACGAGAATAACACGAGGAGGTGAAAGCTGGTGGCAGAGCGGGAAAAGAGCATGATGATCAATGCTCCGATTGATCAGGTCTATAACCTATGGACAAACATTCAAAACTTCCCGAAGCTGTTAAATCACATCAAAGACGTGAGTGTAAAAAGCCCGTCGCAATCCCATTGGAAGGTTGAGCTCGCTGGAGTACCGATGGAGTTCGATGCGCAAATAACCGATATGCAAGAGAATAAGCGTCTCGCCTGGAAATCAATCAGCGGTGTAAATAACAGTGGATTCATCAACTTTGAAGAAATGCCGCAGGGTACCAGGATTACGGTTCACTTTAACTACGCGCCCGAGACCCTTCCCGAGCAGTTTACAGGACAACTCGGTGCAGGACAACAGGCAGAGAAAGATATTGAAGAGGATCTAAATAACCTTAAATCTAACCTTGAGAAGGGCATAACGATGGCCGCGTAGCTTACCTTGCGCCCAATTGGTAACCAGAGGGTGGTGGCTTTAGTCACCACCCTTTATTATGTAAGGCGAAACAATTTAATCGCTCTTTAAGGATACCGCTAGCAAAGCCATATCATCTACAAGCTTACCGCCAGCATATGTTGTAACGTCATCTAGAATTGTTTGGGGTACCTCTTGTGCCGGTATTGGTTCTAAACTATCAATAAGCTTTACCAGCCTCTTCTCACCGTATAATGCCCCATGATTCCTTGCCTCGGTGATGCCATCGGTATAGAGAATTAAAATATCCCCTCTATCAAGATGTGCCTTAGCTGCTTCATACTTCACATTTGCAAATGCCCCAATCACTAAGGAGCGTTCGCGAAGAAGCTCAACATATTGGTTTTTTCTTTTAATTATTGCAGGCGGGTGTCCTGCAGAGCAGTAGAGAAGCTCCCCTGTATTCACATCTAGTATCGCAAAGAATACGGTTATAAATGAAGCTGCACTAGATATAGCTTTTACTGCATTATTGGTCTTAGCCATAACTTCTGCTGGTCTGTTGCCTTCTAATGCGTATGCTCGAATGGTGTTCCTTACAGCAGACGTCATTGTTGCCGCCTCTAGTCCCTTGCCAGAGACATCCCCTAAGATAATACCGACCTTTCCGTGATCCATCTCAAAGAGATCGTAGAAGTCTCCTCCTACCCTCGTGCTCTCCGTGGCAGAGCGGTAAAGGTGTCCAAATTCTATACGGTCTATCTTCTCAGGCATGGTAAGTAGTGCTTCCTGCAGGGTGTCTGCGATGTTTCGCTGGGCCTCATAAAGGCGGGCATTTTCCATAGCTTGGCCCATAATATGGCCGATAGAATTAAACAGCTTAAGCTCTTCTTGGGTAAAGTCTCGTCTTTTCTCAAAGGTAAGGGACGTGGTTCCAACAGCCTTACCCCGATACTCAAACGGTATTGCAACGTAACGGGCATCCCATGCTCCTGCTTCTTTTAGAAGCTTTTCTCTTTCTGGGCTTATTATGTCTTCTTTATGGGTAAGCATCTTCCCTCTTTGTACCGCCTGAACTACCAGAAACTCTTTTCTAGTCAGTGATATGTCTTTGATTTGAGCAGTCGCCGCTTTAGGGAAAGCGAACTCTGAGAGGGAGCGCAATGCCTGTTTTTCTTTATCGAGCAGATAGATTATGCCTGACTTTAGGTGCATATGTTCGTTTAATGCTTTCAGTATCTCATCAGCAACTCTATTTAAATCTGGGCTTGTCGTTGTGGCAGTGGCAACGTCTTGCAAGAGTTTTGTGCGGGATAGTTCCTCCAGCAGCGCTTCTTGGCTCTGCTTCAGCGCCTCCCTCGCCCTCTTAAGCTCAGAGCTCTCGATAATCTCCCATCTGCCCTCATATTTAATGAGGGCAAATTCGTGATTGCGAACTACATCAACAACCTCGGTTGCTGAGCACTTTTCCAAAGAATACGTGCACATAGCAATCATATGGTAATTACCAATAACGCTATCTACTTCTGCTTCATAATTGGTAAAGTCTTGCCAGTTCGCCTCTTCGAGCCAGAACGTATTGCCAGTAAGCCGTAAGCCATCGTAACCCTTAGCTAAGGCCTGGTTAAGCTTATCAACCCATCCATTAAGGACCCGCTGCGAACTGAAAGCACCGTCTTTGACGTACCATTCCGTATAGGGGATGATCTCTATTTGCCCGCTGCCTTTGTAGCGGTCAAGATCAGGGACAGCCTTCCTTAATGCCTTTTCGGCCTCTTTTCCATCAAGGGGCGCCGAGGTAACCCACATGCAGAATTCATTGTTCTCTAGGCCCGACTTAAAGTAGGGCACCAGAATATCAACCAGGTCTTTTTTTGTCTTATAAAACTGGCAAAAATGCGTACCCCAGCGAACATCGCCGATAATGTTAAGGCCTGAATTTCTCAACGATAACGTAGCTTCAGGAATCATCACTAATCACCAATAATAAACGTAATTACAACTTCACAAAGATTCAGCAGAATGTCAATGGTCTGAACCACCTTGCACAAGAAAGCTATTTAGCTAAAGTGCAGCTCAGGATGGTACGAGATCACCTAAGAGCCCATTCGCTACACCAGGAATTTTTGTGTATGCTGCCAGTTTAAGCTACTGCTCAGAGATATAGTAAAGGACTTGGGCTTAGCCTTAGTTTACGGATTATACGTATTATTGCTGCATATATAAAAGCTCTCTTTGTATGCGACCTAACCATACAGCCGCTTACCCAATATATCTTACCCGATGCGCGTCTTTTTTACGATGCTACGCCTAAACATGCCGCGGTTCAAGTTGCTGCTGTCTAAGGTAACTAATAGCAATAGAGCTTCTATTTTAATAAATGGGTTACAAACAACACACGATGAGGCCTCGCTTAAAGAAGGCTTAGAGACCAGCATATCCCTTCTTAAGCTAGAGGTATATTGAATCATAGTAGTAATTTAGTAAAGTTTTGGTAGCAAAAAGGATGTTGGGCAACCTAACACCCCTCCTCACCTGGTACGCCCGGCAGGATTCGAACCTGCGACCTTTGGTTCCGGAGACCAACGCTCTATCCCCTGAGCTACGGGCGCATATTCGGTTATACCCACACTGCGTATTCAAGATACCTGCTCACGGGGTTTATGTCAAGCTCAACGGGAGGCCACCTGGGATAGTATGTCGGTCGCTCATGAGACAGGCATGGTTAGGTAATAAGGGGCGTGTTCACAAACCGAGAAGAGCGGAGTGTAGAAATTGCTTCGTCGGTAGCGCTCCTCGGGATGACGGATCGATGACCGCTCACAGTAACCTGTCACCGATCAATCCTCACGATGACAAGTCAGTGATAGATCAATTACAGCAAATCCCTGGCCTCGCCCGTTGCGTCTTTGTTTGCACGACGTTCGCGCATCCGCTCCGCGGCATCCCCACGCTCGGTCGGGAATACCGGCTCGTTCGGGGGAACGTAGGATTTTCCTTCCTCTACCGCCTCTATGGGGTCCTCAGATACCAGGTCTTCATCTGCCGGCAACACCTCAATATCCTCGAACTCCTCTTCTTCTGGCGGATTTCCTGGCCACGACTCCGGGGTAAAGCCGGATTCGATTACCTGAAGATCATTTATTACTAATTGGATTCCCTCTATGTTATCGAGAAGGCTTTCGGTCATCTCCAGTTCCTGCTGCGTGCCTACAGAGCCCTCAAGGTGAACAACACCATTCTCCACCGTTATTTCAATATATGTCTCATCGACCCTCTCATCGGCCGCGAAGAGCTGCTCCACCGCCTCAGCTATCTCATCATCGGTCATGGGCGTCTCCTCAGCTGCAATATCAAACTCGTCCGGCCGCGCCATACAAAACACCCCCTACAGTGATGTGTCTCTATTAATGTACTTTACTGGTAAGGTAGAGGATCTTTCGCCCGCCTTACTTTCAGCACCACCTATAAGTTCCCTCGCATCTGTTCTACCCGCTATTTTCAAAGCTAAACAGCATACATCCCGCTTAAAGCCGTAAAAGAGAAGGGGCCCACAGTAGCCCCTTGCTTAGGTAATGGTATTATGATTGGTTAGCATTAACTACCAGTTTGTATTCTTGATAGGAGTTCATCCTCGTAGAGCTTGCGGCATATTGATTTTACATTACACCAGCCGTTACACTGCCAGTTGTCAAAATCCGCCGCCGGTATTATATCGTGATCAAACGCCGCATCGAGCACCGGAAGCTTCTTTTCAAGGAGCGCCTCAACCTCTTTCCCGCTCCAAAGGGGGGCTTCACAGATCTTTACTCCCTTCATGTCAAGGT
This sequence comes from Anaerolineae bacterium, assembly GCA_035643475.1. Classification (GTDB taxonomy): domain Bacteria; phylum Actinomycetota; class Aquicultoria; order Aquicultorales; family Aquicultoraceae; genus DASQQM01. The sequence goes on from DASQQM010000227.1 coordinate 15,203, forward strand.
ACACTACCTGCAGGCGCTCTATCTCATAAGGCACAAGCCATGCGTATAGATTTAGCTGTTGGCTGTGGTTTCTAAATGGATAGTTGAATCTCGGCACCTCTTTTGCCGTCTTGTAATCCCGGATGAGCTTCTTTTCAGGCAGGATAATGTCGGGCCTTCCTGATATCGTCACGCCATTGTAATCACGATAAAAACGCTGCTCGGCGACCGCGCCCTCTTCCTGATACCGCTCGATGATAAGATGGGCCAACTCTCCTCTGAACGCAAAATAGAGCTGCTCAGGATCGGCATAGTAATCGTGTTTTCGACTCAGATACGATTCCCTCAAGCACCCCGATAGCTGGGTTACGGTAATGCTGTCCCTCTCTTCTTGCTCCCTGTCGATCATTGCCTTTAATATCGGAGCGGTAAAATGACACCCATTTAGGGTGGTCTCTGCGCAGGAGATGCACTCGTCAAACGATACAAATTTTCCTCTATCGTGCTTCCGCGAAGCCTTACTACATTTAAAACCGATCAAGCCCATTGCAGACTCCTCTTTATAAAACAGCAAGGTGGTGGACGAGCCGGGGCTTTACTGCGAACGCCGATACTTACTACGTGGGAGACTCGTTGAAGATTCCCCAACCTTGTGATAAATCTTTGTATTAAAGCACCTGCCGCTATAGTACCATAATTACCAGATATTGGAAACTTATTTTACATAGTTAGCAATAGGTCGACCGAGATGCCTTGGTTTTAGGCGCGTTGATACACAAACTAGATTGCAGGTGTGTTTTTCGGTAAGCTTAACACAAACAATAGCTTAAGGTGGAAATAGATTATTCGTGCATTACGTAAGGGGTCGGGAAAATTTAGCGAAAGGATAAAGAGAAGGCTCTCTAACCTCCTCATAATAGGTGGGATTCTGGTCATCGTGTTTCCCCTTGTAACCGAAGGCTATGGGTATTATAAATCGCTCGAGCTGATGAAGAGGTGGGAACACCAAGCCGAACGCCAGAAAACATTGGCGAGGAAGGTGCGGGAGAAGCAGGATCGCCTCATAGCCTCAGGCAACTTACCGAATGAAGAGGCTGTAATTGGAGGTGAATTACCCGGCAACGCAGCTGATAAGCGAGCACCAGGAAAGGGAGGGCGGTTCCCCAAAACCAGGATCATCATTCCCAAAATCGGTGTAAACCAGGTGATCCTTGAAGGAACCTCCCCGGATATATTGAAGCTTGGACCTGGGCACTACATAGGCATGGCAAACCCGGGTGAAAAGGGGAACGTGGGAATTGCCGGACACAGGGTTACCTATACGCACCCCTTTAACAGGCTCGATGAGCTTACTAATGGAGATACCATCATCCTGGATACCATTGATTATGTATACGAATACCAGGTTGAACGCATGACCGTCGTCGACCCCAAAGATACCTTAACACTGAGGCCAAGCCCTGATCCAAAAATAACGCTTACCACCTGTAACCCTAAATACAGCGCACGAACAAGGCTAAATGTGCAGGGGGTCCTCGTTGATACCAGGCCACAGCGAGCGAGCATTATAAGGACCGTTAAAGAAATATTCAAAAGTGAGGTTACGCCACCCGTGAGCGGCATAAAAACGTATGAGGAATTACTCAGGGACCTAAAGAAGGCACAGGAGGCCGCGAGGAAGAATCCCTTGAGCGTTGATTCCTACATCAACCTTTCTAGAACCTACCTTATGCTTGATAACTATTCAGAGGCTATAAGATCGCTTAAGAAAGGTGAACTCGTGGATCCAGAATCCGTCGAGATCGTGAAGCTTTACATGGCGATTGATATGAAGAAGAAGCAGTTACAAAATCAAATAGCCTCTGGTGAAAAGGCCATGGCCGGGGGAGGTGAACCTGCCCCCATGCTCTATTTTGAACTGGGGCAGATTCATCTAGCTCTGGGAGAGTATCAGGAGGCAGCGGCCGTTTTTGACAGGGGTATTCAAGTGTTTCCGTACGCGGCGGACATGTACTATTACAAGGCGATGGCGTTTGAGAAGATGGGGAAGGATGATCTAGCGCTAGCCACCTACAACGAGGCGCTTCTCTACGACCCTTCCTATCAGGAAGTGCTTAAAGCGATTGAGAGGATTAAAAATAAAAAGCCCGGCAGTGCATCTGGCCCGGGCAACTTCCCTTACAGGCTAAGGCCTCAATAGGGTCGACCCTATTTCTCAAGCTGCTTATCTTTATTCCTCATCGATAAACCAGTGGCGATGAGCATTCCGCCGCCTAGTATATACCAGACCATTTCGACGCCCGTTTGCGCCTGCTCGCCGGGTACGCTGACCTGAGTTGTGCTAGTCGTCACGGCATTCACCACGACAGTTGTCGATGGTGAGATGAGGACCGTAGTGGTCGTTGTCTTTACGCCATTTATGCCGCCTTTTGAGGCAGCAACGGTCGTGACGGATTTTGGTTTCGCGACGCTGGTGGTCGTTGTCGGCTGTTTGATCTTGCCAGCGCTTTTTGCCGCCAGGTACTCGACGACCAGAGCGCTCTCCTCGTTACTTAGCTGGGCCCCGTATCGTACCATCTGATCGACAATACTGGCCCATTGCTTCTCGGTTTTCTTTGCATCCTCCCAGCGTGACGCGGTATGGCACTCGGTGCAGCGCTCAGAGGCAAGTTTACTCGTGTCCTGTGCCAAGCCCAGGGATGCTGTACAGATAAAAAAGGTGCCCACCAGTACTGTGCTTAGTAGTAGCCTTCTGTTTATCACTCGAGACATCGCATCGCCAATCTATCGAAGATACTTTCCTAACCAAATCATACTCATTCGGATGGTGACCTGTCAACATATACTAATTACTAATCGGTATCAAGGCAACCTATAAGGCACCTCGCCTATAGTATAGGGCCCATCTGAGGGATACCCTAGGGCCGGTAATGAACCGACAGCATTAATTGCAAGGAATAATATCCATACAGCTACCCTGCCAATCACCGACAAACGAAATAGTTGAACCTATTTTATGGTAAATTATAAGGTGTATACGTCTAAAGGATGATGAGTGTATGAGTTCCCTAGTTCTCAATTTAATACTAATTGGCGCGCTTATCTTGCTGAACGCGTTTTTTGCCGGTGCTGAGATCGCAGTTATATCGGTACGCGAGACCCGTATTAAGCCCATGGCCGAAAGGGGATCCAAATCAGCAGAGGTCATAATGAAATTCTTGACGGATCCGAGCCAATTTCTCGCAACGATCCAAGTCGGGGTAACGCTAGCGGGATTCCTGGCCAGCGCCACAGCAGCCGCACAACTCGCAGGTGTCCTCGGGAGGTTCATAAGATCCCTCGGCATCCCGGCCATATCGAGGGCGTCTAATGCGATCGCCGTGATACTAATTACGCTTGCAATCTCCTATGTCGTGCTAGTTCTCGGCGAGCTCGTACCGAAGAGAATCGCAATACTGAGGTCAGAGCCGATCGCACTTGTTATCGCAAGGCCGATTGACTGGCTTAGCAGAATTACTTATCCAATCACGAGAGCGCTCACTTTGTCAACAAATTTGGTCATCAGGATCTTTGGGATCAGGCCAGAGGAGACCGCGCCAGGCACAACTGAGGATGAGCTAAAACTCTTGGTAACCCAGCACTCTGCCCTGCTTGATGAAGAGAAAGAGCTCATTCGACAAGCATTTGAATTTGGTGATATCCTCTCGCGTCAAATAATGGTACCGCGTACGGATATTGCCGCCGTCGAGTCCACCGCCACTATTAGGGAAGCTCTCGAAAAGGCCAAGGAGAGCGGTCACCCACGGCTCCTCGTCTTCCAGGAAACCCTCGATAATATAATAGGAGCGATACATCTAAAAGACCTCATCGAATACGTCGAGACGAACAGGCTCGATGCACCAGTGATTGATGAGATGCGCCCCGTTATCTACGTACCAGAGACGAGGCGTGCAATAAGCCTTTTGAAAGACCTGCAACAGAGCAGGCTCCATATAGCCGTCGTCCTGGACGAGTACGGTGGAACTGCCGGAATCGTGGCGATCGAGGATATCGTTGAGGAGATTGTCGGCGAGTTTGGTGGTAAGACCGAAGAAGAGGAGCTCATAAAGGCAATTAGCGAGCGCGAACTAGTAGTTGATGGCAGAATCTCAATTGATGAGCTAAATGAGCGGTTCCAACTGAACATCCCAGAATCGCTCGAGTACGATACCATCGCAGGCTGGATATTATCGGAATTGGGGCATATCCCGCGACCGGGCGAAGAGGTTATCTATAACAGCACTCGCTTTAGGGTGCAATCGATGCAGCAGAGAAGGGTCGCGCTGGTGAGGATCGTTAAGTCCCAGGAAAAGCCGGCCGGCTAGATGGTACTTCGCTAAAAGCGCATTATTACTACTGGCCGGTGACTCTGATACCGATCGCCATCATAATATTGAGCAACAGGATGCGTAATTCATCAAACAACGATGAGGTGCTCGCGACGGTACTCGCCGATCGCAACCGTTACAAGTGAACCTTTCTTTATTATCCTGTGCTGGTTTGGTAACTGGATAGTCCTGATTGAGCGACGCCTGGCGTTGATATCGATTACGTTGTCTGGCCTGGGAAGTGCCTCCGCTTTTATCTTCCTTGCCCTCAGCTCATCGAGCAGGTACACCTGAGCTGGGCCCTCTACAATGCGGCCGGGTCTTTTAACCAGGTAGGCAATATCAACCAGGCTACCATCATCCGATAATTTAACCCGCGTTACCTCGACCCTCCCTCTGGAGAGAGGCAAAAATACCCTGTAGTACAGAAAGAGAGTCAAAGTGGTTACACTTACTACAATTACAACGATCATCGGTACCTTCATGAAGGGGCCTCCTTGTAATTCTACCCCGGTCAGCTTATATCCGGATGGTACTTCGCATATAATCTACTGGTTTACTGCTTCATACCCTCTAAAGGGGTAAATTAAACGCAGAGCTAGAATCATCGTATGCACAGAAATAAAGTGGCCGGGTAGTTACCCGGCCCCCGAAATTTAATTACGCGCGCTTTAACCACCTTAATCTTACTAGCTTACCGCCTCTTGCGTTCTCTTCCTGTTCTCTATCCCAGCAATCCTGAAACTCAGCTAGTGAAATCTCCTTAAGCAGATACCTACTCACATCTTCAAAGTCGCAGGAGATCGTCTCCAAGAGATCATCTGATTCTCTGTTCCTTACGGTAACCCTGACTTTCTCAAAATCCGCATTCCAGAAATCTCTGGCCAAGAACACGTTATCCCAAAGCCCGCTCAGCTCATCTTCATGTGCGGGCCTTCCGTAATCGTCAGCGTAGAGGTCGATCTCCATCACGTTCTTGTGGCCGGCCTTTACGAAGCGGATGCCGCGAACATCAATAGCTCTCTTGGGACCAGCGGCGTTTTGTAAATTAATCAGGC
>DASQQM010000228.1:0-9407 GCA_035643475.1 Anaerolineae bacterium
GCAAATAAGCCTAACCCAGTAGAGAAGGAGGTGCCGATCAAGATAAGTGCAAACAGCAGCGAAAGTTGGAAGGTGATTATTTGCGAGGGAGTTCCCGTGCTAATGGAGTTCCATAAAACTCTGAACCGGAGCTTCAGAATAAGTGTAAGCATCTACTCTCCTATCGCTCGAGGAAGCCTATTACATCTTCGTATTCTGAGCCCCCTGTTATCTGCAGAAATATGTCCTCTAACGAGGAATTATCTGCTCTTGCCTGGTGCCGCAACTCTTCAATGGTACCGATAGCAACGAGATTGCCTTTGTTTATTATTCCTACTCGATCACACATCTTCTCGGCTATCTCAAGGATATGGGTGGACAAAAAGATCGTGGCACCCCTGTTGCACAGTTCCCGTAAGATGTCTTTGATCTTACGGGCACTCCTGGGATCCAGCCCCACGGTAGGCTCGTCGAGGAAAATTACCTTGGGGTCATGGATCAGTGCTCCTGCTATAGCTACCTTCTGCTTCATGCCGTGGGAGTATCCTTGGATGAGCTCATCTCCCCTCTCCTCAAGCTCCATCAGATGGAGAAGGTCCCCGAGCTTCCTCTCTCTCGTTTTTCCATCTACTCTGTAGAGATCGGCCATAAAGGTAAGAAATTCCTTTGCTGTTAACTTATCGTATACATTTGGCTGATCCGGCACATAACCGAATAGAGATTTTGCCTTTAGGGGCTCCTTTGCAATATCAAACCCCCCTATCTCAACCTGACCTTCAGTGGGTTTTAAAAGTCCAGTGAGCATCTTTATAGTCGTTGTCTTACCGGCACCGTTAGGCCCGAGGAACCCAAAGAGTTCGCCTTCGCCTATCGCAAGATTTACATTATTAACGGCTATTATGCTTCCAAAGCGTTTAGTAAGTCCAATTGTTTTAATCATAGATCTCATTGTTCACTAATAATGTTCGTATCATCTCCTGAAAAACCTCATGCTCATCTGCATTATCCCAGGTAGGTTCTATTATTCATATCTGAGCTTTGGCACGCCCATCCCATATCTGGCACTTAAGCATCCACATATCGATATATTAACCGATACCGGAAATATTAAGTAAATAACCTTCGCTGTTGCCAAAGATAGGTGATCAACAGCATGGAGAACATGAGAATATATATAGCTATAAAAGGCATGGATCCAAACTGGGACGTTGCTACCGCGCGTGTTAATAACACGATCATGCCATGCATGTAGCCTCCGCTTAATATCATCGCCAGCGCCCACCCCCACACCTTTAGCCGCCACAGTCCGTATGCTCCGATCGCCGATGGAATGATGTTAGCAATTATGTCGGCATACGTAAATTCCACAACGCCAACCATATCCAGCGTTTTGGTTTGAATCACGCCCTGGTAGATTAGGATATAATGGATGGCTGTAACCAATGCATTGAAGACCATTATAATTATGAAAACGTTTAATAGCCCTGGTCTTTCCTTAATCATAGGTCTCTCCCTTCAGCAATCGTGCACGAGCACCCAACGATTCCTTTTCGTTTGATAAGCTAATTATCCGCTTCTAAGGAGGGCTTATGGTAAGCTTGTTACCTACATACTACCCTATCTTATACCGCAAGGATAGTATTAAAGCGCTTTATTGCTGGTTTAAAAACTACATCTGCCACTTTAAGTTAATATGATTAAGTTATGTATATAGCTATTGATAGATAAACTAACGCTACCGCAATTATAGTATTATTGACTAGAATATGGTATTACTATACCATGATCTAGCGGCAGGAGGGACATACACTGAGCCATATTATAGTAAACGATCTGGTACGTAAATATCCTCTTGGGAAGGTAATGGTTACCGCCCTAAACGGAGTATCTGTATCTATAGGGCAAGGTGAATTTGTAAGCATTATGGGCACTTCTGGCTCAGGCAAATCCACCCTTCTAAATCTCATTGGAGGCCTTGACCGCTTCGATTCCGGCAGGATTATGGTTGATGAGCTCGATATCGCATCCCTTGATGAAAACCAGCTTGCTACATATCGTCGTGAAAAAATTGGCTTCGTTTTTCAATCCTACAATCTTATCCCAACTTTAACCGCTCTTCAAAACGTCGAGCTGCCGCTCGTGTTTTCAGGCATTCCGAAAAGGGATCGCCTTCTGCGGGCAGAGGATATATTGCGCACTGTTGGCCTCGATGAAAGGATTGGCCACCGACCTACTGAAATGAGCGGTGGTGAGCAGCAAAGAGTGGCCATTGCTAGGGCGCTTATAAACAGCCCATCTATAATTCTCGGTGACGAGCCTACCGGCAATTTAGATAGTAAAACTGGCGAGGAGATAATGGAACTTCTTACTTGGCTAAACAAAAATGATGGGTTAACCATCGTTATGGTAACCCATGACCCAGAGAAAGCGCGTTACGCAGATAGGGTGATCCAGATCAAAGATGGCAGGATAGTACAGCGTCATAAGTGACGCTGTACTAGAGCAATGGAACAATAGAACAATTAAGCAATAGACATAGAAGATAGAAAATGAATTGGTTATATAGTATGGAAGCCTGTCCCATTGTTCTATTGTTCGATCTCATTTCTACTATCTTATAGGTCACATACTGTGTGATTGAGTATAGAGCGAAGAATTATTATTGCGTATTTACAGTTGGAGGTGTGGGGTGATTCAAAGACTACTTATTCTCATTATACTTTCGTTGCTTCTGCTCGTTGCCGTGCCAGTATATGCACATGCGGCAGGGCCGGTAATTTTAGTTAGCGCAACCACCGACCCGATCAAAATTTCTCCCGGGGATGATTTTACTCTAAAGTTAAAGGTAAAAAATGATGGCGGCTCCAAGGCTCGCAACCTAATCGTAACTCTAGATGTAAATAACGTTAGTATTTCCGAGATGACCGCTCCTTCTCAACAGCAAAAGGATACGCCTTCAAACTCACCTATATCCGTTATCGGGCAGAGCAACGTGCGCTACCTGGGATCAGTTGCGAAAGGTGCTGAGAAGGAGACGGCATTTAAGATGATCACCGACGGGTCTGCACGATCTGGCACGTACAACCTCAATGTAAAGCTTGATTATGACGGCGCAAGAGCGCAAAACCAGGTGATTGGCATAGTGCTTATTAGGAAGGCCGATCTAAGGATTACGCAAGTATCTATCCCAAACACCGTTGAGGCTGGCAGGAGTTTCAAGTTTTCGGCGGATATCGTTAATGCCGGAAACTACCCCACAAATGGTATTTCTGCTGAGCTCTTCTGCGATGGAGCCGAGATTAAATCACCCAGTTATTTTATCGGCACACTGGAAGCCTCAGATGCTGATACATACGAGACCACGATTAAGCCTCTTGGTTCAGGCGATAAGGACTTAAAACTTAAAATCAGCTGTATCGATGATTTCAATCGCATGCAATCAGTAACGAAAGACCTTAAGGTAAAGGTAGAAGAAAACGCAAAACCTCCGATAAAAGAGAAAAGGTCGGATGGATTTCTTACGAAAATAGCCAAATTCTTCAAAGCACTTCTTGGCCTCGGAGGAGACAGTGAGTAATCGATGAGCAGTTCAGACCTAGTGTCTTTTGTTCTTGTAAACTTAAAAAGAATGAAACTCAAGGTATCTCTTACTGTCCTGGGCGTCGTTGTGGGAACGACTGCAATTGTTGCTATGATTGCCTTGGGCATTGGTCTTCAGCAGAGCGTTTCGAAACAATTTCTCTCTACTGTTTCGTTAAATGATCTAACAGTGCTTCCGAGCAACCCGAATAAGGGAGGGCCTTTTTCAGCGCAGGTAAAAGAGGTGCACCTTGATAGTAAACTGATTAAAGAGATATCCGGCCTGGACGGAGTAAAATCGGTTATCCCGCAGATCGATATAGGAAACGTCTCGGTTAAAATCCAGAACTATAAGGCCACCTCTGTTAGTATCCATGGGTTTAGCATAAAAAGCCCCATTGAGATAGCAAAAGGTCGATTGCCAAGAAGAGATGATAGTAAGTCGATTATCATATCTAATAAGTTTGGTAGCTCGTTCGAGGGCAAAGAAAAGGTGCCGGACTCATCCCTTGTCAATAAGCGGGCTCTGCTTAAGATCTCAAGGACAACTGATGACGGTTCTGAAGAGGTGCGCCGTATTCGTGTGCGCGTTGCCGGGGTTGCCAAAGAAAAAGGAACGTTAGAGGATTATGGAAGTATTTACATGCCGGTTGAGCTAGCTGAAGATATCTGGCTATGGCAGCAGAATACGCCTAACCTTATCAAGAAAGAAGGCTACAATTCGCTAAAAGTAACCGTTGTATCACCAGCAGTAGCGGATTCGGTACAGAAAAAACTTGAAGGGATGAACCTCTTCGTTTTTTCGATGAAGCAAATTCTTGATAGCCTGAATACATCTTTTAGGGTGATTCAGGCCGTTCTCGGCGCTATTGGGGCGGTTGCGCTTCTTGTGGCATCAATTGGTATCGTGAACACGATGATCATGTCTATCTACGAGCGCACGCGGGAGATCGGTATCATGAAAGCTATTGGTGCAAGCAATAAAGATATAATCAAGATCTTCTTGGGTGAGGCAAGTGTGATCGGTCTTGCCGGTGGTGTTGGCGGTACATTCTTAGGTTGGTCCCTATCAAAGATCCTAAGCGCTCTGGCAGGCATTTACCTTAGTAATTCCGGTGGAGGGGGTGAGAGCCCGACGATCTCTTTTATCGTGCCCATCTGGCTTGCATTGTTTGCAATTACTTTTGCTACTTGTATTGGTTTAATGGCCGGGGTTTATCCGGCTATTCGGGCTGCGAGGCTAAATCCACTTACAGCGCTAAGGCATGAGTAGGTGCATCGTTAACGAGCAGGTTATTTAAAGAAAATGGGCTCAGGGCTTGATTTCACTCCGTCTACTGGAGAGCGCTATTAATTCAATTCATTAAGGGAGGTTACATAGTGGAAGCTATTAAAAATCTTGTGCGCGTTGCTGTGGGACCGTCTAAATCATTTGAGTGGGTTAGGGAAAATCCGAATTGGTGGACACCGCTTATCTTGCTTGTAATCACGCTAGTCGTGTTTACTGCGGTAAGCGCCCCTCTGGCTATGGAACTTGGACAAAAAGAGATGCTAAAAAGATCAGCCGATATACCGCCTGGGGAGTTGGCCCGGGTGAAACAGATGACGGAATCCCCTGTCTTCATAGTAATGGCGATGATTTCTGCCGTTATCGCTCTCGCCTTTAGAATACTTATACAGTCCAGTCTTTTACATCTCGGCGCTTCCACGTTTGGCGGGAGGGCGAGTTTTGCCGTTGGCGTTGCGACCGTTGCATATGCCCAAGTTCCAATCATCCTTCAGCAGATTATTCAATCTATATACATGGCTACAAGTGGAAATTTTATAAAGCCCGGCCTCTCAGCGCTTCTTCCAGGCGCAAAAGCTTCGCCTGCGCTTGCTACCCTCCTGGGCCGCATAGATATCTTTAGCATATGGTCGATTATCCTTCTTACTATAGGGTTTTCCATCACATACAAGATATCCAAAGGTAAGTCAGCTATGATTGCTATCGGCTACTGGTTAATCGGTACAATTTTTACTGTGGCACTTACTGCAATAAGTGGGGCCTTTACGCCTCCTGCATAAATTTCAGGGATAACATCGATACCTTGGGATATTATTTCGCCAGTCTCGGGAAATACCTGTCTACGGTCTCCCGGACATCCGCCAGCCATATCCTTCTCTGCTCCGGTGTGCTGGTTACAATAACTCCATACATCTTTCTGTAGAAATTTTCGATACCGCAGAGGCCGAAAATGCAATTTTTCCATAGTGTCTCAAGCGGATCGCCAAACACTTCTAATTCCCTCTGCCGCTGAGTATTTGATGTATTGAACACCAGCGCAGTTCTTGTTTTAAGCAATCCGACCGGCACCCCCTCGCCGCTGTCGCCCTCGACAAATTCATACGCGACTCCAGGACGGATAACCCGATCGACCCAGCCCTTTACTACGGCGGGAGGCTGCCCCCACCAGTTGGGATGGACTATTATGATTCCTTCCGTGTTAGATACCTCATCACAGTATCCCTCTATAAGAGGGTCCAGTGGAGCGCCCTTAGGGATTTCTACAGGCGGAAGGATAGGATCAAACCCTTCCTTGTAGAGATCATGAAAGGCAACATCGTGCTCATTATCCCAGAGTGTTCGTATGGCTACGTCTGCGATGGCATGATTGAAGCTCCCTTGATCAGGATGGCCAAGAATGACCGATATTCTCACAGGTTGCGCCCCCTCGAATCAAGCGATTTCATATAGAATACTACGCGAGCCTATCGGCTGTATACATGTTAGGTTGACTACAATGCAATAAGAGAAAAAGCTGCCATTGTGCCCCTTTACGTAAAGCAAACCTGTGAGATTGTTTTGAGACTCCTTCTTCGAGTTCCTTTGCCTTCGGCTCAGGACTTACAGCCCTATCACTCCTTGTCAAAGCAGAGCTATCAGCTATCAGCTAGTAGTTAGTAGTTCATAGAGTAGTGCCCACGTCTCTTACCCACATTAACTGGCAACTGCAGCACTATCGAAGATCGCCCGATGAATCGGGCAACTACATTGGCACGTTGGCACCTTGGCACATCCAAGACAGTACCCACACCTCTTACCCACATCCCTGGACCCTGGTCCCTGTAGTCCCCGGTCACTAGGTTACCAGGTAATCTGGTAACCTGGCCACCTATTCACCAATTCACCGTTCTGTGCCTTCACCCTGTTCACGGTGAGTCTTTAGCGATAAAGGCAACCCCTGAGAGAATAACCGCTATCCCAATTGCGTGAATCCAGGCGAATGGTTCTTCCAATACGACGGAGGAAAGCAAGACGGCACTTATAGGGAGAAACCCCACGAAGACCGCCGCCGTAGAGGCCGGAACCTCTGATATGCCCTGTTGCCAGAGCTTATAACTAAACACCGTTCCGATAGCCCCATAATACACTATGGATACCCATCCTACTAAAGGCACCTTTGAAAAATCAAAGCTGCTCGCCTCGTAGATTGATAGGGGCAAGAACATCAAAAAGCCGAAGGCACTCACTAGGGCGGATATGGTGAGCGGCGATACCCTTTTCGATTCAATTTTTCCAAAGGTAATAAACAAGGCTTCGCCTATGACCGCCCCAGAAATAAGAAAGCTGCCAAAGAGTGGATTTGGGCCCTTCCCCATACTGAGTGAAGACCCCAGGGCGCTAATGATAAGCAGCCCTAATACGGAGACGGCTATCCCTATTCCTTTCTTCCACGTCAACCTCTCCCTAAGGAAGAAAACCGATATCAGTCCCACTGCTGCGGGCGTTATACTTATTATAGAGCCGCTCTCTATGGCTGAGGTCATCTTTAAGCCGTAGAGCAATAAGATACTGAACAGGAACACCCCCGTAAATGCTTGCAGGAACATGGTAGATAGGTCTTTTCTGTTTACAGAAGGGATGCCTTTTTCGCGTTTTATTAATAGGAAGAGTAGTATGGCAGCCGCAATGCCGAGCCGTAATCCGGATATTAGAAAGACCGGAAAGCTTGCAACGGCAAGTTTGCCCACTACTACAGTGCTTCCGGCGATTATTCTTCCGAGGGCGAGCTTGGAATATGCTTTTAGGTCTCTTTTCATACAAGAGAATATTCCTTAATTTCATAACAGTAACGGAGAATTTAGTGTGTGGAATCGTGGGGTTCATCAAAACACCCTGGGTGGGGATATGCGGTTAGATATAAATAATGATAATATTATGCGAATTATCATTATTGTGTTATGCGGCTGCATTGAGGGTGAGCGCCAATGCTACTCTTACCTCCCGAAGTATCAAACCATTTTTGATCTGCAAGAACAACAGAGGTCTCAACCTGGCGCTCGGGTATCGACCAGTACTTCCTAAGTAACCGATCCTTCTCCTCTGGGGTGACCAATCTGAATCCATGTTTTTCGTAGAAACGAATCGCCCAGTAAGCATCCGCCCAGGTGCCCATCAATACGGGGCTGGTGGTCTTCTCGCTGAGGTGTGCCAGCAACCTTCCCCCTATTCCCCGGTTTTGCTTTGTGGCGCGGACATAGGCGTGCCGTATAAGAGTTACATCCTGAACAGGCTGTATGCCCATCACGCCGACCAGCTCGCCATCTTCCTCGTAGCCCCAAAATGCAACACCATCGTTCATCTCATGCCTGAGCTCATCCCTTGACATGTAAGGCTCCTTCCAGCGGTCTGTAGGAATAACCCCTCTATACACTGTGGCAGCATCATTTATTATCGAATAGACCGTTTCGAAATCGCCATCGTTACATTGGCGTATCATTGCCGTCCTCCTTATCGAACATAGCAAGAGAGCGTAAGCCAGCTTGTAAAACACCCGTTATGGCCCAGAGGCATAGCCAAAAACTTTACAGCCAGTGCTAACCCGGCTACACTACCTTTAATCATCGGCCTGGTACGCAGTAGCTATGTTCAAGTAAGCCGGCATTGCGAGCAACCTCAAGACACCGGCCCATTGCGGCCTCTCCTGGTTTGAGAAACACGCAGTTTCCATGGCCAGTACCAGGGCAGGGCAAGCTCTGCTTCTACACATAGGGTAACATTATGATGGCAGTCACTCCATATTATTGCAAGGGGCGAAGTGACGAAGCAGTCTCATAAGATTGCCACGTTTCTTTCAGTCACTCGTAGCAGACATAGTAGCGTAAGTTAACAAGTGAACCAACGTCCTACCACCCTACTGCATCAGTTGACCTATAAGATAGTAGGATAGTAGAAATGAGATCGAACAATAGAGCAATAGATCATGAGACCGCAATGGAACAGGCTTCCATACTATATAACCAATTTATTTTCCATCTTCTACCTTCTATGTCTATTGCTCAATTGTTCTATTGTTCCATTGCTCTAGTACAGCGTCACAAAGGTGACGCTGTACTACCACCTGCACCCAAAAAGTGCCCACTTATCCCGCCTGCAGCACGTTAGCCAGGTTTTTATTACGGGTTTTCAAATAGGAAGCTATAGTGTAGGAAAGAGAAGTGGCTCAATATGTGGGCACTAGTTGAGGACACTTCCACCGGGGGATAGATCAGGAGGTGAGGCTTTAATGGCACGCACAGCTCTGTTAAGAGGAGTTCTTGAAAAGGTTGGTATTCCAGCAAAGAGCACGGATACCTGGAGTGTGGTAAAGATAGAGAAGCTGCTCAAAGAGCTTAATATCGATAGCTATGAGTTTTTGTACCAATCAAAGGTAGTCAAACTAACAAACAAAGATGAGCTTATGAAGGTACTGCTTCATATAGCGCCAGCTGAGGTCTTACATGAGTATAACTTGATACTGGGTAAATTTGGCGATGATATGAAGCTAAAAGTGGGCTCCTGGCAGTTTGAGGCAAAGGCGTAGGGT
>DASQQM010000229.1:0-5551 GCA_035643475.1 Anaerolineae bacterium
ACATCCCCGGGATCAGTGCCAAGCGCAATCCCTGTAACCTTGGCCATCCTTTCCGCGTCCCGGTAGCCCTGCTCACCGGTGCATGCATTTGCATTGCCACTGTTTATAATGACTGCCTGTGCCCTGCCATCGGCAATATGCTTCTTGCTTACATAAACAGGCGCCGCAGCCATTTTATTGGTTGTAAACACAGCTGTAGCAGCGGCCACTTTATCGGATACGACAACAGCTATATCTTTGTTTCCACTCTGCTTGATATTGCTGGCCGCTCCCGAGGCCTTAAAACCCTTAGGGGTGGTTACACCACCGTTTATCTGTTTTATCTCTAACTGTTGAATATCACTCATAACTAGCTCTTTTCTACTTCTTCCCTTACGGCATCAATCCCGCACGCTTTAATCCCATATCCTGTGGCAGACCCATCATCACATTCATATTTTGGATTGCCTGTCCCGATGCCCCTTTGATCAAATTATCGATCGCGGAAACAACTACAATCTTTCCGATCCTCTCATCGAGCGCTAAACCAATCTGGCAGTAATTTGATCCCACAACGCTTTTAGTCTGCGGATATCGACCTTTTCGTAATATAGAGACAAATGGCTTATTCGCGTAAAAAGATGTATAAAGATCGAGTAGCTCTTCTACACCCGCAATGCCAACTGCGTCCGCATACGCCGTTGTCAATATGCCCCTGCTTACCGGCATTAGGTGGGGGGTGAATGACACCCTTATTGCCCTGCCAGCAATATCCGATAGATACTGCTCTATCTCCGGAGTATGCTGGTGAACGCCGCCAACCTTATATGCGGTCAAACTCCCCTCTACTTTACAGAAATGGGTATCCGGTTTCGGGTCGCGACCGGCCCCGGATACGCCGCTCAGCGAATTTACAACGATCCCTTCCGTATTTATAAGCCCTTCTGAGAGAAGCGGCGCCAACGCAAGGATCGCCCCGGTTGGGTAGCAGCCCGGATTAGAAATAAAGCGTGCTCCCTTAATTTTTTCTTCATAGAGCTCGGTCAGGCCATATATCGCCTCTTCGATGAGTTCCGGATTTGTATGTTCCTTCTTATACCAGGCCTTATACACCTGCGCATCATCTAACCGGAAATCACCGCTCAGGTCGATAACCTTGTGGCCAGCGCTCAAAAGCTCCGGAGCTACCTCCATCGCTTTACCGTGTGGAAGCGCTAGAAAGAAGATATCCGCCTTATTGCTGGCAACCTCCAGGTCATAGGCGTCATAGACAAGATCACTTATTCCCGTAAGGTGTGGATAGAGCTCGCTCACCTCAACGCCCCGGTATTGATTGGCCGTCACATACTCTATTTTTATCTCCGGGTGCCCTGCCGCCAGCCTAATTAACTCGGCGCCGGTATAGCCGGATGCTCCGATTACTCCAACTTTTAACGACACTGCTGCTCCTTAAATAGCGCTTTATCCTCATATATACCATATAATAGCATATATATCGGTATTTATGCAATAATTAGTTATAATATATTCCCAATTTTAAGGTGTGGGATTACGAATGCAGAAACTTCGCCTAGAGATCCCGCCTAGCGAAGAAATATCGTTGAAACAATAATAAACGAAGCTATCTAGATATTAAAGATCGGCTCAGCAATCTCACTATGGAGGATAACCCTTCGCAGCCTTTGACCGGATAATACTCGCTGGGAATCGGTGCTTATGGAGTTTTCAATAGAAGAAGATGCCCCTACATTGCACCCATTCCATAAAATACTATTTGATATTTCAACCCCAGGACCAATCGAGCAGCCCTCTCCTATTATCACGTACGGACCGATTTGTGTGCCCCTCTCTATGCGCACATTCTTGCCGATCAATGCTGGTTCTTCAACCCTGACCGTTAGATCGATCTCCGCCGACTCATCAAACCAGATATTATCGCCGATGAGGCGCCCGTCAACCGGCAAGCGCGTCTTGCCAGTTATTACATCCATATTGGTCTGGATGTACCGTTCTATCCTACCGATATCCATCCAGTACCCTTCCGCAAAATAAGCGTAGAGGGTGCCCTCGCTCGCAAGAGGTATAAGCACGGAATCAAGGAGGCTCGAGTATCCTGCCGGTATCATCTCAATTACTGAAGGCTCAAAGATCCCAATACCGGTGTAAACACCGCTTCTGATATTATCGCCCGGGGCTTTATTATATAATATTCGACCATCCGAGCTTACACCAATCTGCTGGTAATCAGGGTCCTGATACTGCGTGGTTGTTAGGATAAGGGTTGCCCTCGCACCTGTTTCTTCATGAAATTCTAGCGCCCCGGAAAAGTCGATATCGGTTACAATATCGGTGTTAACGAGTAAAAATCTATCCTTGGCGAGAAGCTTCCCAACTTTTTTGATCGCACCCGCCGTGCCCAGAAGCTCCGGCTCATACGAGTAGTAAACCCTTGCATCCCAATGCCCCCCGCCGCCGATTGCGTCCTTCACGTCTCTCGGCGACAAATGAAGATTTACATAAATCTCACCTATTTCATACGGTCGCAAAAGGTCAAGCAACCGTGTGACTGCTGGACGGTTTGCTATGGGCATCAATGCTTTCGGTTTTGTAAGGGTGAGTGGCCTGAGTCGCGCTCCCTGGCCAGCTGCGAGTAGTAAAGCACGCATAGCATTTAGTATACATCGTAAACGAAGCCAGATGTAGTATATCGTATTTTTCTTCATATCTGACCTACTACATAGTGTACTACGCCCGTATCTCGGCCCCGAGTTCCTTGCTAAGCCTGTTTACTATCCTTTCACGGGCCTCAAGAGCCTCCTCATCGGTGAGCGTCCTATCGGGAGCCCGGAAAATCATTGAGTACGCCATGCTCTTCTTCCCTTCGGGTATGCCCTTGCCTGTATAGAGATCGAATAACCGCACCTGTTCAAGTATCGGCTGGCCTTCACCCCTTATAAGCTCGATAAGCTGCTCATTTAAAATGGATTCATCAACGAGCACCGCGATGTCAAGGGATATAGCGGGGTATCTAGGAATCTCAGTAAACACCTTTTCAATCCTGGCGTTATCGATAAGTTTGTTGAAATTAAGCTCGGCGACATATGCCCTCGGCATGTCAAACGCAGCCTGGGCATCGGGGTGTAGCTCCCCAAAGAAGCCGATGGCTTCATCGCCGATAAGGAGCTCTGCGGTCCTTCCAGGATGCAAAGCCGGGTGTGTAAATTGCCTTACTGACCAGTCGGTAACACCAATCCCATCTACAATTGCCTCGATAACACCCTTAAGATCGAAAAAGTCTATAGCCCTCCCTTTCTCGTACCATGCATCAGGCTGCCATGCTCCCGTCATGGCGATCCCGAGCATGGTCTCCTCATCTGGTAATTCCTTGCCTTCCTCATGCCAGAAGACGTGCCCGATTTCAAAGGCCTGCACATCGTATTGTTCTCTGTTTACGTTGTACTTTATTACTCTAAGAAGATTTGCTAGCAGCGTGGTACGTAACACCGACATCGCTTCGCTGAGTGGGTTCATTAACTCTACAAACCAGCGTAATGGATCGCCCGTAGGTACCTGCAGGTAATCGATATCCTGTGGATCGATAAAACTATAGGTGATCGTTTCTGATAGGCCAGATGCCACAAGGCGTCCCTTTATCGACTCGGCAATTTTCTGCCTGATGCTTAAACCGCCTTGCTTCCCACTGCTTTCTGGAAGGGTAGATTCTATATTGTTATAGCCATAGATTCTCGCGATTTCTTCGATTAAATCTATCTCTCTTTCGAGATCAGGCCGGAACGTCGGGACAGTGACCCACATATCGGTGGTGCCCTCAACGACCTCTGCCGAAAGCTCAAGTCGTCCTAATATGCGCATTATCTCCTCAAGGCTAAGCTGGGTGCCGAGTATTGCATTTACCCTATCCGTTCTTAGAGGTAACCGTTGTGGCGCTATCACCTTGG
The DNA here is from genome assembly GCA_035643475.1 of Anaerolineae bacterium. Taxonomy (GTDB): domain Bacteria; phylum Actinomycetota; class Aquicultoria; order Aquicultorales; family Aquicultoraceae; genus DASQQM01. Next base: position 3,939 of record DASQQM010000229.1, read on the forward strand.
GGTAGACGTCGATAATACCCTGAAGCATGCTCCCCCCTGCAATTTCGACCATCAATTGGGCTGCGCGGTCAGCTGCATAGACCGCGCCATTTGGATCGGTCCCCTTTTCAAAGCGCGCCGAAGACTCGGAGAGTAATCCGAGATTTCTCGAGGTTCTCATTATCGATCGCGGCTCAAAGTATGCTGATTCAAGTAATATATCGGTCGTCTCGTCGGATACCTCGGTGTTAGCGCCCCCCATAATGCCCGCAAGCGCCACCGGTCGCTCGGCATCCGCGATGACGAGCATGCTCTCATCAAGCTCCCGAACAACGCCATCGAGAGTCGTCATGTGCTCCCCTCTTGTTGCCCTGCGAACGATTATCCTCTTTCCGTGGAGCGTGTTGAAGTCGAAGGCGTGGAGCGGCTGTCCCGTCTCAAGCATCACATAATTGGTTATGTCGACCACATTGTTTATAGGGCGCATCCCAGCCCTCTGCAGCCGCTGCTGCATCCACGTGGGGCTCGGCTCAATTGCAACGCCCCGAATTAGCCGAGCTGCGTACCTCGGGCAGAGATCCGGGTCAAGTATCTCTACGCTCGTTATATCCGCCGACTTCTCGCCCGATTCACTTACCTGCACGGCGGGCTTATGCAGCTTATTGCTGGTTATCGCTCCTACCTCCCTGGCAATTCCAATCATCGCAAGGGAATCGGGGCGATTTGGGGTAATCTCCAGATCGATGATCGTATCATCCAATCCCATGGCTTGGGCAAAAGGTACGCCAACCTCAACATCCTCGGGAAGGATGAATATGCCGCTCGCATCGGGGCCTACCTTCAGCTCTGCCTGTGAACAGAGCATGCCCTGTGACGTAACTCCCCTTATCTTGGCAGCTTTAATCTCAACCCCATTGGGAAGGTGGGCGCCAACTAATGCTACCGGAACTTTGTCGCCTGGTTTAATATTTTTGGCACCGCAGACAACTTGGAGCGTCTCCGGCCATCCCACATGCACTGTCGTAACGCTCAGCCTATCGGCATTAGGGTGGGGTTTTACCTCGATAAGTTGGCCGACCCTGACATTCTCAAGTCCTTCACCCAAATGATCTATGCTCTCTACAGCGGTCCCTGTTAGATTGAGCTCCTCTGCAAGCTCATCGGGAGACAGCTCAAAATCGATATAATCCTTTAACCAGCTTATCGGAACCAGCATTCCTCTTTTCCTCCTTAAAATTGGCTTACAAACCGCATATCATTCTCGAAGAACATCCGTATATCTGGCACACCGTACATAAGCATTGCAATTCTCTCGACGCCCATCCCAAAGGCAAAACCGTTTACCTTCTCGGGGTCGTAGCCGACCTCTATTAAAACATTTGGATCGACCATGCCGGCGCCCAGTATTTCAAGCCACCCGCCACCGCAGATGCGGCAACCTGCGCCGCCACAAGCGAAGCACCGTACGTCCACTTCAGCGCTCGGCTCGGTAAATGGAAAGAAATGCGGACGCAACCGTATCCTCTGGTCGCCTACGGATGGCTGCTCTTCAAATCCCTCGCGTGCGAGCACCCGAACCTTTCGTTCTTTTCCAAAGAGCTGTTTTGTAAATTCTTCAAGTGTTCCCTTTAGGT
>DASQQM010000230.1:0-2664 GCA_035643475.1 Anaerolineae bacterium
ATCAAACTGAGGGATTACATTGATAAGAGCTTCAAGGTTGAAGGAGATCTGCGCAGAGAGGTATCTCAGAACATCAAGCGTCTCATGGAGATAGGATGTTATCGCGGCTTGAGGCACCGCAGGGGTCTTCCAGTGCGTGGTCAGCGAACCCATACTAATGCTCGCACCAGAAAAGGTCCTCGCAGGACTGTTGGGGCGAAGCGGAAGAAGTAGGTATGAGGAATCTATTTTAGGCACATTGATTTAGTTTGAAGGGGGTAATAACTGCTTGGCTAAGAAAACAAAGGCCACTAGGGTAAAGCGGAGAGAACGTAAGAATGTTGTTCATGGAGCTGCCCACATACAGAGCACTTTTAACAATACAATTATTACAATCACTGATCAGCAGGGCAACGCCATAGCGTGGCAGAGCGCAGGAACTTCAGGGTTTAAGGGATCTCGCAAGAGCACACCATTCGCGGCCCAGGTTGCGGCAGAGGCCGTAGCTAAGAAGGCCCAAGAGCATGGGATGAAGAGGGTTGATGTCTACGTTAAGGGTCCGGGCGCAGGACGTGAGACGGCGATACGAACATTGCAGGCCAACGGCCTCGAAGTTGCCGGTATTACCGATGTCACTCCCGTACCGCATAACGGGTGTCGCCCGAAAAAGAGGAGAAGGGTGTAGAGTATGGCGAGATATACTGGTCCTGTTTGTAAGCTATGTAGAAGGGAAGCACAAAAGCTCTTCCTTAAAGGAGATAAATGCCTGACTGATAAGTGTCCGGTCGAGAGACGTCCCTATCCACCAGGTGAGCATGGCCGCGGCCGGCGCAAGGAATCAGAGTACTATATGCAGTTGCGTGAGAAGCAGAAGGCAAAGCGCATCTACGGTGTGCTTGAAAAGCAGTTCCGCAACTATTATGAGCTGGCAACTAAGACAAAGGGTATCACTGGAGAGACGCTGCTCCAGATTCTCGAGAGCCGTTTGGATAATGTTATCTATCGGATCGGGTTTGCCCCGTCGCGTGCTGAGGCACGGCAGGAGGTCCGGCACGGGCATATATCTGTTAATGGCAGGAGGGTTGATATCCCATCCTTCCGAGTAAAGATGGGCGATGTCGTAAGCACGCGTGGGGATATAGCCCGGATTAAAGAAGCGGCCGAGTCGGCCAACAAGGCCGCAGTTCCATCATGGCTCGATGTCGATCACACGAACCTGACCGCAAAAGTGCTCGGTATCCCATCGCGTGAGGATATCGATATACCGGTTCAGGAAAAGATGATCGTCGAGCTTTATTCTAAGTAATGGGTGGCTGTTAGCTCTCAGCCTTCGGCCGTCAGCAAATCAAGGCATATTCTTTGTTTTGCCTTGAGGCTCACGCAAAGCACATGGATAAAAAGGTCGCTTGCACATAGGAGCTGAAGCTGACCGCTGAATACCGATAGCTTAATAGTTGCTAAGGAGGAATATGTTAATGTTAGATATCCGTAAGCCGAGTATCTCCGTCGAGGAGCTACGTGACAATGCGGCCCGGTTTAGAGTTGAGCCGTTGGAAAGAGGCTTCGGTTATACCTTAGGTAATTCGCTAAGAAGGGTACTGCTTTCATCTCTGCCGGGTGCTGCAATAACCTCGGTAAAGATCGAGCGTGTATCCCATGAGTTTAGCACGGTTCCAGGTGTTAAGGAGGATGTGATCGATATCCTTCTTAACCTTAAGGATGTTGTGCTGAGACTTCATGGTGATGAGCCGGCAACCATGAGAATTAACGCCCAAGGTCCGAAGGAGGTAACAGCTGCCGATATCGAGTATCCTGCCGAAGTAGAGATCATTAATCCAGACCTGTATATTGCTACCCTAAATGAGGATGGCAGGCTTGAGATGGAGATGGTGGTAGAGCCCGGTCGTGGCTACGCCTCAGCTGATAAGAATAAGAGGCCATCAGATACTATCGGCGTTATACCTGTAGATGCAGTCTTTAGCCCAACGAGAAGGGTAACCTACGCGGTGGAGAATACTAGGGTTGGACAGAGGACCGATTTCGACAGGTTGATTCTCGATGTTACAACGAACGGAAGTATAACACCCTATGAGGCGGTAAGTATTGGTGCGAAGATCGTAAACGATCACATGGGACTGTTTATGGAGCAGGCAAATGAGTTCGCTTCAGTTCCCGTCTTCGTATCTACTACGAGCGAGCATAACAAGACGCTCGACTCACCGATTGAGGATCTTGAACTTTCAGTACGCTCGTACAATTGCTTAAAACGGGAAGGAGTTAACACCGTAGAGCAGCTGGTCGAGAAGAGCGAAGGCGATCTCGTTAAAATAAGAAATTTTGGCGCCAAGTCCATCGAAGAAGTTAAAGATAAGTTGGCACAACTGGGATTTTCGCTTAAATCTGGTTAGTAGGAGAAAGACATGAGGCACGCAAAAAAGGGTAGGAAAATTGGCACCAGTGCCAGCCATAGAGAGGCGATTCTTGAGGGTCTAGCACGGCAGGTCATAGTTCATGAACGGGTCAAGACCACGGAGGCCAAGGCAAAAGAGCTGAGGCCAATGGTCGAGAAGATCATTACTCTCGGCAAGAAGGGGGATCTGCATTCGAGAAGGCAGGCGCTGGCAGTATTAGGCGATCGGGAGATAGTTCATAAGCTGTTTGCCGAAGTTGGACCGCGGTACGCCG
>DASQQM010000231.1:0-2362 GCA_035643475.1 Anaerolineae bacterium
CTCCGCTTCTAAAACCCAGGTTACGTGGTTTTTCTACCCGAAAAGAAGACTCAGAAAACATGTGAAGAAGGGCCTGGTAGACTTGCAAACTACATCAAAACGTATGGAGTATCGAGTAACCTGAACGTGGTCTTCCTCTGCGTTGGAGGGCTTATTGGAAGGCTCGCAATCTCTTTATTCCCGCAATAACCATAGGCCATTGTGGCTACCGGCCATTTACTGATTGGCATCCTGGCGACTGTAGATTACTCTACCGCCAAGGATCGTGTGGCTAATCGATGGTTGTGATGCGTTTTCGATCAGGTAATCGTATGGGTCGATATATGCGGCCTTCGCATCGCAATCGAGTGCAATAAGGTCAGCCCTTTTACCGGGCTCGATACTTCCAAGCTTATCACCAAACCCAAGCATCCGAGCGGCATCGATCGTCATCATCTCGACCAGCTTTCTTGGGGACAGACCAGCTTTTGATCCGGTCTGTTTTTCGAGTAGCTCCCGTACTTTTCTTGCCTCTAGAAATAGATCGAGCTCCGGGTTGCTTGCAAGGCTATCGGTGCCAATGCCAAATGCCAACCCTTGATCAATAAATTTGCTTACCGGTGCCTCACCTACCCCCAGCAGCTCGTTTGATGTAGGGCATACGGCAACCGGTGTATCTCTCTCCTTTAATAGCGCGATGTCCTCATCGCTCAGCCACACGCCGTGTGCTGCAACAAGTGAACTTTTAAGTAGGCCAAAACCGTCCAGGAAACTAGCCGGCGTCCTGCCTGACCCCCCTTGTTCTATAACCTCAAGCTTTAACCTGTCGCTGATTGTGGATGCAAGGGGCCCTGATCCATTCCACACCAGCTCAACCTCAGCTTGCGTCTCGGCAAGATGGATGCTTAGGGGCAGGTCATACTCCCTAGCGATGTCGGAGCATACCTTAAGCGCTGACGATGATAATGTGTACGCTGAATGCGGGGATATACCGAGCCGCAAGCCTTGAGCCTCGGCAATACTTTCGCCGCCCTTTATCTTCTCTAATAGATCGACGACTGCTTCCACCAAATTCCCATCATCGACGCCAACCACCTCGAAGTAGATACAAGCGGGCATACCGACCTTCGCCGCTGCCTGGAGACCTGCGCCAGTCCGCGTTATATCTGCCGTGCAGGTTATCCCCGCCTCGAGGGATTTTGTAACGCCATGGCGAGCAGCGCGCAGCCAACCATCCTTCTCCATCTCGCGGCCCGCCTTTATTATGCGCCCAAGCCACTGCGTAAAAGGCGCTGGCTCAGCAAGAAAGCCAAACGAAGCACATTCGAAGTGACCATGGAGGTTAACCAGCCCCGGCATAAGAATCGTATCCCTAAAATCGCGGATTTCTTGACCTCGGTTTTCAGCAATGATTGTTTTTCGCTCGCCGATAGCGACGATGCGGCCCTCTTTAACGAGGATTGCCCCTCCTTTTACCGGTGAGCTTGTAATCGGAAGGATGATGTCAGCGGTGTAGATCATGACCTTAGAATACAGGAGTCAGGAGTCAGAATCCAGAATAGAAGGCCATTTCCCCATTCTGGCTCCTTACTTCTGGCTTCTATCTTCTCCCCTATATTTCCTCTTTAAGAAGCGTCGGTTTTCTTAACCCGGCACATTTGCAGGTAGGAGTGTCCCCAGTATTGCGGAACGCATCAATGAGAAGTTGCCCTACCATTTCGGACTCGCTATAAAATATCGAAGAGAGCTCGTCGTGCTTCCAGTCTTCAACTATCCCCTCTGCATAGTTTACCACTAGGTATACCCCCGCATAACATGCCCCGATTTCCCGTGCAAGGTAGACCTCTGGGCAGAGGCTCTGGCCGACGATATCCGCTCCCCATTGCTTCAGCACCGATACCTCTGCCGGGCTTTCAAAATGGCGTCCATCAGTATTGGCATAGATCCCCCGCTCGAAGACCCTGGTAGGGACAATTTTTTTCGCCGCCTCAAACAGGTTTGCATGCAAATCCGGGCATATGGCTCTCCTCATAACCAATAAGTAATCGGAACCCAAGCTTACGTCTTTTCGCATTGAATTGTCGATGTAATCAGTTGGGATAACGATATCGCGCGGGTTTAGTAGGTGATTGACCGCTCCAACCCCGCCCTCCGCGATGATGCGTTTAATGCCAGCCTCACGAAATACCCAGAATACCTGCCTTGAGGCATCGGCTCTGCTTATCCCGGAGCGCCACCCATGCATCTTACACGTAAGAACCAGCTTATTGCCGAGCGTAAAAAGCTTAAACTGCGGGCTCTCGCCGTATGGTGTACTGAAAACCATACCATCTTCAATGACTTCTACATCTGGCTCACCCAGAGCATCCGGAAATTTTATTGA
>DASQQM010000232.1:0-8314 GCA_035643475.1 Anaerolineae bacterium
CTACTTCAGTTGCCAGCAATTATGCGGGTTTTCCGCCAGCATTTGCTTCAAATCGCTGTGGCGATAAAGCAGGCTAGGTCTTCTCTTTGCAATACTGTTACGGTGGCCAGGGGGTCTTATTTCTATAGGAATGAGCTTATAACATGTAACGTAGGCTCAGACTGTAGCGCCATCAATCTAAGGCGCAAACTTGTCTATGTGCATGATTATTTGGAAATAAAGCCTATCATAAGGAGAACACACAATGGCTTTAAAAACTGTAAGCACAGAAAATGCGAAAAATATCGCTGTTGTAGACCTTTTTAAGGAGCTCTCGGCAAGCAGAGCGGGTCTTTCAACCTCGGAGGTAAAGGCGCGCCTTGAAAAATACGGTCCCAATGAGATCCCTGAGAAGAAAGTAAGTCCTTTTGTTAAATTTCTGAGCTACTTTTGGGGCCCGATTCCTTGGATGATCGAAGCTGCGGCCGCCCTGTCGCTCACTATACGCCGCTTCGAAGATTTTGCCATCATCTTTGCCCTTTTACTGCTTAACGCCGTGGTTGGGTTCTGGCAGGGATACCAGGCATCAAATGCGATCGAACTCCTAAAGGAGCGGCTGGCAATAGAAGCGCGGGTGCGACGGGACGGCGAGTGGCGCGACTCCCCTGCGCGTGAGCTTGTGCCGGGAGACGTAATTTATATTCGTCTGGGTGACATCGTTCCAGCCGATATTAAGCTTATTGACGAGGGCTTTTTGCTAGTAGACGAATCGGCGCTTACCGGTGAATCCTTGCCTGTAGAGAAACATCTTTCTGACGTCGCCTACTCCGGCTCTATCATCAAGCAGGGTGAGATGAATGCGCTGGTCGTAACGACCGGCGCCGCTACATATTTCGGCAAGACCACCAGGCTGGTAGAAGAAGCTAAAACACAAAGTCACTTCCAGAGAGCCGTTATTAAAATCGGTGACTACCTCATTGCTCTTGCCATCGCGCTGGTTACGATCATTTTTATCGTGTCGATTTTCCGCGGAACAAGCCTGCTACAAACTCTCCAGTTTGCGCTCGTTTTAACGGTCGCCGCAATCCCGGTGGCCCTCCCGGCAGTTCTTACCATCAGTATGGCAGTCGGAGCAACTGCATTGGCAAAGAAAGAGGCGATCGTAAGTAGGCTCGTCGCCATCGAGGAGATGGCGGGTATGGATATCCTATGTTCCGATAAGACCGGAACCATTACTGAAAATGAGCTGACCGTTGCCACGGTTGAGCCGTTCGGCAGCTCCAAGAGTAGTGATGTACTGCTGTTTAGCTATCTCGCCTCCAGGGAAGAAGCACATGATCCTATCGATGATGCAGTTATAGCCAAGGCAAAGACGGTAGAGGAAACCACTAAAGAAATCCCCTCTTTTAAAATACTCACGTTTAAGCCCTTTGATCCGGTCTCAAAATACGCTGAAGCCACGGTAGAGGATGCTACTGGAGCCAATTTTAAGGTAGTCAAAGGGGCGCCACAGGTAATCCTGGCGCTTGCGACCGAAAGTAAGGCTATAAGCTCCGAGATCAACGCGCACATAAACGCCATGGCCGCGAAGGGATATCGCGCGCTCGGGGTTGCAAAAACCGACATACAAGAGGGTTGGCATTTCGCCGGTCTCATTGCCCTTTATGATCCGCCGCGCGAGGATTCCGCCGAAACCATCCGCGTAGCGAGGTCGATGGGTGTTGATGTTAAGATGGTCACCGGCGACCACATCGCGATCGCGAAGGAAGTAGCCCAAGAAGTAGGGCTGGGCACAAACATAGTCACAGCCTCTCAGTTCCTCAATACATCTGATCGGACTGCGGAGGGCGTTGTCGAAAGCGCCGACGGTTTTGCGCAAGTATTCCCCGAGCATAAATATAAAATAGTCGAGCTACTACAGTACAAGGGGCATATTGCTGGGATGACTGGGGATGGGGTAAACGATGCTCCCGCACTAAAGAAGGCCGATACGGGAATCGCCGTTGCCGGCGCCACGGATGCCGCAAAATCAGCGGCCGACATCGTGCTTACCAAGCCCGGGCTTTCAGTAATCATCGATTCCATCAAAGAAAGTCGCAAAATATTCCAGCGTATGACCAACTACTCTATCTACCGCATCACTGAGACTATTAGGGTGCTCTTCTTTATAACGCTATCCATTATTATATTCCGGTTTTTCCCGATCACGGCCCTTATGATAGTCCTGCTAGCGCTCCTTAACGACGCACCTGTCATCACCATCGCATACGATAACGTTAAATACTCAAATGAGCCAGAGAAATGGAATATGCTCACGTTGCTGAGCATCGCCACCTTTTTGGGATTTGTTGGGGTAATATCATCGTTCGGGATTCTTTATATAGGGCGGGAAGTGTTCGGGCTAACACTGTCCGCCCTCCAGTCCTTTATATACCTTAAGCTCTCGGTGGCGGGCCACTTAACATTGCTTGTTGCGAGAACCAGGGGGCCCTTCTGGTCCGTCACGCCGGCGCCACAACTACTGGCAGCGGTTATTACTACACAACTTATTGCAACGTTAATTGTCGTCTACGGAATCCTGTTGTCCCCAATCGGCTGGCCGCTCGCTCTTTTTGTCTGGGGATATGCGCTGGCGGCTTTTTTCATCACGGACTTCCTAAAAATCCGTTTCTACCGGCTTATAGACCATAGGGGATTACGATTTTTCAGGTAGAGCACGCCATTGGCCAGCGTAATACCTGAAGCCACGATACCGATAAATAAAACACTAGTTACGGGAAAGCGTGGCGATGCAGCCATCGAAGATCCAATGAGGTGCTGGTGACAAAAGCAGCTGAAGAAAAAACATATCCCCGACAGGTATGAGCTAAATCATGTTTGTGCCCGGCTTGCTAGATACCGCCAGTTAGCAAATATATGGGTAAAAGCAATGTAGGAGATTGATCTATGATAGTTGGCTATGATGCGATAGGCCCTGATAATAACAGAAAAGACACCAGTAGGCCCGGCGAAGAAGGTACTACTTCACCCAGCCGGATAGAGCAGCTTGTCGAGGCCTTGATCTTTCTCTTCCTGATCGTGCCCTCCATGGTCCTTTCCTTTTTCGCGGTCAGGCAAGGAAGTTTGAGCTTTGTGCTCATAGCTTTCTCAACCATTTCACGCGACCTCGCTCTGGTATTCCTCATTCTTTTCTTTGCCTGGCGTAACGGTGAACCTATATCTAAGCTTGGCTTAACATTTAGAAACGGCTGGGGGGATATAGTACTAGGCGTTGCGCTCTTTATTCCTTTTACCTTTATAACTGGTTTGCTTGAGAGTGTATTGCGGGCAGCCGGGCTTTCTACCCCCTCAACGCCGCTCCCCTCGTTCCTGGCCGTCAGGGGTTTAGCCCAGATATTGCTGGCTTTTATCTTAGTTATCATTGTTGCCCTGGCAGAGGAGACAATTTTCCGTGGGTATCTTATATTGCGCTTTACCGCTGTAACTAAGAGCCTAGCTGCTGCCGTATTGCTATCAGCGGTGATATTTTCTCTCGGGCATGGATACGAAGGTTCGGCTGGAGTTGTAATAGTAGGATTTATGGGATTGGTATTTGCCTTGATCTATCTATGGCGAAAGAGCCTTGTCGCCCCTATTACCATGCACTTTCTGCAAGACTTTATCGCCATCTTGCTTCTGCCTCTGCTAGGAATGAGATGATTCACTCTTTACAGACTGGTTGATTGCATTGATGGTCTGGTTGCTTCCGTTTGTCGGGACACTCAGGGTGTTTGTTATTATACTTATCACATCGGATTAATGTTTTTGTTATTGCGGCTGCCTTAATCGGCTCAATTTTTATCGGGGAATCCAGAGGCAAGGCAGAGAGGCGTTTTGATTTTCTGGGGATGTTCTTATCTGGCGCGGGGCTCTTTTGCTTGGTATTTGGGTTTATTGAAGGGCAGGGATATGGTTGGTTAACTCTTAAAAACAACCTTGTCGTCATACCGTCGTTTGCTAGGACAGACCACGAGATCAAGGACAATGTGATGACCAGGCTGCTGGCAGACACCGGGTTTACATCAGGCACCTGGGCGTGGATGTTATAAATCTATGACAATTACATTATCTTAAACCAGTGAATTGCCACCAAAAACACCAGAATGATCGCTTCGGCATAGAAGAAGTACGTCACGCCGGGGCTAAAAACTCCAAATAGCGCCGCTATAGCCAGACCGACAGATAGTGCAGTTAACAAATAGAAGAAAGGCCAGAAATATATAAGAGATATTTCCGAAAACTGAGGCCTCGGCTCTGACTTCTTTTCCCCCACTGTCTCCACCTCCCCGTAGTTAAGCTACGTCAGTCCAACCCAGTGAGTAAGCAACAGGGCAAATAGGGTTAAAAATATAGTAAAGAGAAGGCTCATTACAAGACCAGGGATCGGGACTACACCAATCGCGCCCAGCAGGCCCAGTATAATCACTATAAGCCAAAACGCGTACACAAAAGCCCAATATGTAGTTCTTCTCATCCTTGCCATGACCAAACACCCCCAACGCTAGTCTTACCCATAGCCCACGAGGTCGGTAACTCTAAGGCCCTTTTACCGAGCTATAGGTGCCGCCTTATATCAGCCCAGTCCAGTGAACGATCGATAATATCAGCAAAATAACCGCAACGGTATAGAAGAAGGTTGCAGTAACCGTGCTGAAGCTCCCAAACAGCGCAAATACGGAAAAGATGATAAATATCCCGAGTATTATGTAGACGAAAGCCCAAAACGTGGCAGCTGCTCTTGACGCCACTACTTCCACCTCCTTGCGTAATTTTTACCCGCTGTTTTTTGGCTCAACCCAATTTCCATGCTGAAAATCTTAATTAAAAGTAGCGGTTCATTGCAGGGTGATTGGTGCTTGGTTGTGGTACAATCCTGATCGGCTTACCTACATTAGTAACTAACGGTTAGAGTGGCCGTGCATTGTAATCCGGGTTGAGTTAACAACGACGATTAAGCTGCTCAGGGCCATCACGGTTGCTGCAATGACCGGCGTTAGAAATCCAGCTATTGCAGCGGTTGTTGCTACCATATTGTACGCCAGCGTCCAGCCGAAGTTCTGCCTGATCACCTGCATAGTTTTTTGGGATAACCGCAACAGGTAGGGAATGCCAGCTAGGTCCTGGCTAAGTAAGGTAATATCAGCTGATTCCATGGCGACATCGGTACCGCCACCCATCGCTATCCCAAGGTCTGCCTGGGCAAGTGCCGGGGCATCGTTTATGCCATCGCCCACCATTCCGACGAAGTACGCCTTTTGCAATTCTTTGATAAGCTCAAGTTTGCGGTCCGGTAGCACCTCGGCAAATACGTTGTCGATGGCGAGGCTCTTTCCGATAGTGGTAACCGTCCTTTGGTTATCGCCAGATATCATTGCAACCATTACACCAAGGTTCTCCAGGTGCTTGATCGCCTCGTTGGCGCTCTTCCTAACCTCGTCGGCCAAGGTGATGATAGCAAGTGTTCGCCGTCCATCCGCAACGAAGACGACGGTTCTGCCGCGCTTCCGATGTTCATCAACTAGTTTCAGTGCAGTATCGTTTAGTGGAATACCGCTGGTAGCGAGGTACTGCTCAGAACCGATTAGTACCGGTTTTCCAGCTATTTCTCCGCTCACGCCCCCGGCTTCAGCTTTGAAATTGCGGCATACCAGCGGTGTGGAATCGCCATCCAACTCAACGATTGCTCGTGCAATCGGGTGTTCAGAGAATACTTCCACTCCGATGACTGTACGAAGGATATCCCTGGCCGATACCCCATCCAAGAGTGGGTAAACTCCCTCTACTGAGATCTTTCCTCTGGTAATGGTTCCCGTCTTATCGAAAACCAGCTGATCTACCAGACCGGCCCGCTCGAGGGAATCTGCGTTATGGATGAGCAACCCGTGCGTGGATGCCTTATTGATAGCTAGGCTAACGGCAAGCGGTGTGGCCAACCCTAGGGAACATGGACATGCAACTACTAAAACGGTAACTGCTCTTATTAGAGAAGATGTAAATGACCGGTCTGCTATATACCAGCCGACTGAAGTGAGAACGGCAGTGGCGATAATCGTGGGCACAAACCATGCTGCCACGCGATCGGCAAAGCGCTGTATCGTCGCCTTTCGCGATTGTGCCTCGTCGACAAGGTGGGCGATTTTTGCAAGTGCAGTCTCATCCCCGGTATTCTTGACGGCGATAACAATGCTCCCGTTGGTATTTAGGGTCCCGCCGATAACGTCATCGTGCACCTTTTTATCGATGGGAACTGACTCTCCGGTAAGCAGGGACTCGTCTACTGATGATGACCCCTCAGTAATAACCCCATCAGCTGGTATTCGCTCACCAGGCCGTACCAAAATAAGCATGCCCGGCTCAATGTTATCGGTTGCAATTGGCTCTATCGATTGATTAGCGATTCGCCATGCTTGCTTGGGAAGGAGTGAAATAAGCCCGCCGACGGCAGCCGCCGATTTTACCTTGGCGAGAGCCTCAAGGCTTCGCCCGATGATAACGACGGTGATAATCATCGATGACGAATCGAAGTAGACCTCTCCGCTTCGAGTCACGAGCGCGTACACGCTATATAGGTAGGCAGAGAGTGTTCCTATAGCCACCAGTAGATCCATTGTCCCATATCGTGCCCGTATACTTTGGTAGGCACCCCGCAGGAATGGCCATCCCGCTAAAAACTGCACTGGTGTTGCGATACCCCAGACGACGTATTCGTAGCTGATCGTGTAGTCATCAATAACCCCTTTGAAGTACTGTGGGTAGAGGATGAGGAAGTAGATGACCATTATCTGCATTGTTAGCACACCGGCGATAAGGAAATATACGAATAGGGCGCGCTGTTCAGATCGCCCCTTCTCCTCAGGGGCATCCAGCGATATATCTGCACCGTAGCCGAGTGAGCGGATATCTCGTGCGATGTCGCTCTCACTGACGAGTGAAGGTTCGTACTGGACGCGGGCTGATCCGGTGATGTAGTTGACCTCAGCATTCAGTATGCCAGGGCTCCTAAGCAGGGCCGCTTCGATCAGTAGGGTGCACGAGGGGCACCACATCCCATCGATGCTGATATCGGCGGAGTATCCCTTAAAACCACGGTTCGTTTGCCAGCGATCCCTCACCTGGTCCCTTATTGTACTCCGGTCGGTCAAATCAAGCCCAATCTCCTTGGCGATTTCATATACCTGCAGGCAACCATGGCAGCAGAACTGCTTTTCGCCATCCTCATCCATACTCGTGTATCCGCTGCTGATAACCGGTAGCCCACACAGATGACAGGTTGTTCTTTCGCTACTGTTGAGATATTCCAAAGAGCCCCCTTTCCCCCATATTTATCCCCAATAACCGGCGGTTAAATAACCCTTTGTGGTCAGCGTGGTTCTCAAGAGGGCTCTTTTTAAGTTTGGATTATCTCAATGAGTGGGGCTGTCTATCTGATATTTATCGGACTCTTACTTTAGAGACTTTCAGTCTCTAGGCAACGCTGATTTTGCTATGAAGCGTAATATAACTATCCCACCAGCCAAAAGCAGCAAGTAATAGGTAAGGGCGCGCCATACCAGGACCACGAGGCCAATTATATGGGCTGGCACAATATTTAGCAGGAGACCGGTAGAGGCAACCTCGACCACACCACTCCCGCCAGGCGTTGGGGATACCGGTGCCAGGCTGAATAAGAGAAGCATCCTGAAGATGAGCTGGGCGAGATTGCCTCTTACTCCGAATCCGAGCAGGGTCAGCGGCAAAACGGCAAAGATCCCGAGCCAGGCAATTGCCTCACTTGCAAGAATAGCTGCAATGGCTGGAATGTTTGCATAAGAAAACAGGCTTCTCAGGTTAGAGCTGAGATGATCGATCTCCTTATACATCCTATCCCTTATCTTGTCTAAAAGGCCACCCTGTACCCGGTTGGATATAATGCGGCTTTCAGTAATACGCAATACGGCTTTCTTGGCACTTTCAGGTCGCTTTATAAAGAATATGATGATAGCTAACCATATAATTGCAGCTATGATTACTCCAAGCAGCAGGTCTCCACCGATGGGAGAAGGGAGTGATGATCTAAAGGCGATAAAGACTACCAGCCCAAGCAGAACGAAAATCCATGAAGATATCGTAGCTCTACTACTCGCCACCGCAGTTGCCTGTCCAGGAGAAAGCCCCTCGTTTGCTAGTATATAAATTTGCGCTGGTAGCAGCCCGGAGCCGAACGGCGTTACGAGTCCAAAGAAGCTCCCACCGAGGTAGACGCGGACCGATGCGGTGAACGTAATCTGCCTTTTTACCACCCTGGTCAATATGAAAA
>DASQQM010000233.1:0-3639 GCA_035643475.1 Anaerolineae bacterium
ATGAAACCAAATCTCATCGGTCGCCTCAGCTAATCAGGTATTTTTGTATATCCAGTCTCTGGCTATACCATCCAAACAACCATGCGCTAATTCCTGAAAATAAAGATGGACTTTCTCGTTCTGAGCAACTAATATATTGTAAACCTAAGCAATGTTATGGTTTACAATAAGTAGTTGATAGGAGCGTGCGTCCGATTAAAGGGTTTTTCATAACTGGGACCGATACTGGTATCGGTAAAACGGTGATTACGGCTGGCCTGCTCGGCGTCTTGCGACGCAGGGGGATAGATGCCATGGCGCTAAAGCCGGTTCAGACTGGTTCTGCTTATAAAAATGGAGGCATTCTCTCAGAGGACGCCCGCTTTTATAAAGCTGCTGCGAATATTAGCTATGACGATAACGAGCTCGTTGCATACTATCTCGAGCACCCCTTGGCACCCGCGGTGGCTGCCGAATTAGAAGGAGAAACGATCGAGCTTGATCGGATTTTAGCGCATATTGAGCGTATGGCTAAGAAGCATGAGTTTATACTTATAGAAGGCGCGGGTGGTCTGCTCGTTCCCCTAATTGGTTCACAGGTAACGATTATGGATTTAGCCATTTTGCTGGGATTACCGTTATTGATAGTTGCCCGGGCCGAGCTTGGCACTATTAACCATACTGCGCTGACGGTTTCTTGCGCAAGGGCGGGCGGGCTTGAAGTAGCTGGAATCGTGATTAATGGCTATAACCACCAGAACCCCAGCCCAGCAGAAGAGACCAATCCCAGGGTTATCGAGAGCATGACCGGAGTTCCCGTGACCGGTCTTGTGCCGAAGGTGGCGGAAGTAAGCGTTGAAGCGGGCGAGCCAGGCAAGCTGCTCGATGTGATCGAGCGGTATATAAACATCGACGCCCTATTAGGGGTTCAATATGCCACTTAGTGGCACTATCGAGAAATGAGATAAGCGAAGCCATGTTCAGGTAAGCTGATATTGCGAGCACCCTTAAGGCGAGCTGAGTGTGGCAAGCGTAGAAGTGCAGGTTATTTCTGAGGAGGAAGACGCAGTGGATGAGAGAGCGGACGGGGAGTATCGCATCCTCGCTGATTGGGATAAGGCGTATGTGTGGCATCCTTTCACGCAGATGAAGGTCTGGAGTCAAGAAGAGCCCCTCATCATTGAGAGAGGGGAGGGGAGCTACCTAATAGATGTAAAAGGCCGGAGATACCTCGATGGCATATCATCCCTGTGGGTGATGGTTCACGGTCATCGCCACCCGGATTTAACCAAAGCCATAGTATCCCAGGCAAATAAAATAGCCCATTCCACGCTGCTTGGGCTGGCTAACGTGCCCTCGATAAAGCTGGCCAGGAAGCTCGTCGAGCTCAGTCCCTCAGGGTTGAACAAAGTATTCTACTCCGACTCGGGTGCGAGTGCGGTGGAGATCGCTTTAAAAATGGCCTTCCAGTACTGGCAGCAGCAGGGGATACCCGAATACCGGTCTAAAAAGCGATTCCTCTCCCTGGGAGAGAGCTACCATGGCGACACGATCGGCGCGGTAAGCGTCGGTGGTATCGACCTATTCCATGAAAAGTTTAGCCCGCTGCTGTTCGATAGCATCAAGGTGCCCTCCCCGTACTGCTACCACTGCCCACTCGGCATGGAGCACGGAAGGTGCAACACGGAATGCCTGGATGTGCTGGAGGCAGTTATGGATGAGCGCCACCAGGAGATCGCGGCGGCAATTATTGAGCCATTGGTTCAAGGTGCGGCCGGTATGATTACCGCCCCGTCCGGTTATTTAAAGCGGATGCGAGAGCTATGCACCCGGTATAATATACTGCTTATTGCCGATGAGGTGGCGGTGGGCTTCGGGCGCACCGGTACCCTGTTCGCTTGCGAGCAGGAGGATATTAGCCCCGATATATTGTGCGTCGCGAAGGGGCTGACAGGTGGATACTTGCCATTGGCGGCAACGCTGACGACCGATGCCATCTACGACGCCTTCCTGGGTGAATACGAGGAGTCGAAGACCTTCTTCCATGGGCATACCTATACCGGAAACCCTTTGGGATGTGCCGTTGCACTGGCTAATATCGAAGTGATCGAGCGGGATAACCTGCTTGAGCATGTGCAGCGGCTATCCGATCTCATGTCTGAAGAGCTGGCGAGGTTTAGAACTTTGGAACATGTGGGCGATATCCGCCAGCGCGGGCTAATGGTTGGTATCGAGCTCGTTAAGGACAAGGCAAGCAAGGCGCCGTATTCGTTGGAAGAGAATATCGGGCACAGGGTTATGCTGAAGGCCCGGGAGCAGGGAGTCATCATCCGCCCCTTGGGATCAGTTATCGTGTTGATGCCGATTCTTTCGATGAGTGAGGCTGAGCTAGAGGGGCTGCTGAGCGTGACATACGGGGCGATCAAATCAGTAACGGAAGGGTAGAGCATGGGAAAGGGCGAGCGATTTGCAGTAAAAGAAATGGGCTATCTCGTAGATATGCTGGAAGAGAAGGTTTTGGGTGGTACTAACATAAGTAGGGAAGAGGCTGCTCGATTATCCGGGCTGGATGGTGCCGCTCTCTACCGGTTATTTACGGCGGCGGGCACTATCCGAGATCTGCGAGCTGGAAGAGGCGTCGATTTATGTTCCATAATTAATGCCAAGTCTGGTGGCTGCTCCGAGGATTGTAAGTTCTGCGCTCAATCATCCCATTATCACGCCGAGGTAGAAGCGTATGGCTTGCTCAGCTACGATAAAGTCTTAGAGCGAGCCCATCAAATGGAATCCCTTGGGGCGACGCGTTTCTCCATCGTCACGAGCGGTAGGGGCATTGGTAGTAGGGACCTGGAACGGATATTGGAGATTTACGGGCGTCTGCGCGGTGAGACGAATCTTCAACTCTGCGCGTCCCTGGGGATCATCGATCGACAGGTGGCCACCGAATTGAGGGCGGCAGGTGTCTCTATGTACCACCATAACCTGGAGACCGCCGAAAGCTACTTTCCACATATCTGCACCACCCACTCATACGAGGAGAGGGTGGAAACTGTAAAAGCAGCCCAGGAAGCTGGTCTTGAGGTCTGTAGTGGTGGAATAATATCGATGGGTGAGACTACGGAACAGCGCTTGGAGCTGGCCTTTACACTTAGAGATTTAGGCATTAGATCTGTACCGATCAATATACTCACCCCGATTAGTGGTACGGGCCTGGAAAGGCAGCAGGTGCTGGCTCCCTTAGAGATACTTAAAACAATAGCGATATTTCGCTTCATATTACCCGATGCGATGTTGCGGTTCGCCGGTGGCAGGGAAAATGCGCTGCGGCAGCTGCAGGCCCTCGGGTACGTTGCGGGGATCAATGCGGCGCTCGTCGGCAACTACCTGACGACACCCGGGGGAGATGTTGATAGTGAGCTGCAGATGATACGGGATGTGGGTCTAAAAGATCGGTGAATAGGCGAATAGGTGAATGGGTGAATCGGTGAGTCGGATGTGGGTAAGAAGTGTGGGCACTGTCTTGGATGTGCCAAAGTGCCAATGTCAGTGAGGGTAAGAGATGTGGGAATAGTTATCCAGTGCTGCAGTTTACCAGTTGATGCGGGTACTACTCTATGAACTACTCACTATGAACCACTAACTTTTGGCGGTGCTAACGTG
>DASQQM010000234.1:0-8379 GCA_035643475.1 Anaerolineae bacterium
AGAAGTCTTATCGTTAAGCCGTGTTTCGCGTATGGCGATGGGCCCCCTCAAGTAACGCTCGACACCTCAACGGGGATAGTTAAGGCCACTGAGGAGGATGATTCTTTCTGGGTAAGGAGGCAGTTAGAAGCTGAAGGGAAAGTCCTCCTTCAGCTGATTCAAGAATCAGGTGTTCAGCTCGATCACGATGGGATCGGCCGGCTAGACGGGGACAACGCCTTAGATTTCCTGCGAGATGCAATCGGTAAACTAAGAGCTCAAGGCTGGGAGATCGTGGGTGAGGTAAAATCCCTGCGCCTGAACAGCGCCACACCTAAAGTGAGAGCCAGGATATCTTTAGGTATCGATTGGTTTGATTTAAATCTTGAGGCCAGCTACGGGGATTCGCTTGCAGATGTCTCCTCTATCCTGGCCGCCTACCGGTCGGGGCGAAAATATATCCAGTTAGATGATGGTAGCTGGGGGCTCCTGCCACTTGAATGGTTACATAAGGTAGTCAACCCGGTGGAGGAACTGGCAGACCTCGATGACCGGGAAAAAGGTGACGGTAAAAACAGTAGTAATATAAGAGTAAGGTCGCACCACATCCCACTGGCTGAAGAGATATTATCGGGGATCGATACACAATCACCGCCTTCTTTCAATAAACTCAGAGAGCAGCTTAATTCTTTTACCGGGATAGAAGAGGTCGATCTCCCCAAGGGATTAACGGCTGAATTAAGGGATTATCAAAAGAGAGGCCTTGATTGGCTCGGTTTTCTCTCGAAATTCTCCTTTAATGGCATCTTAGCCGATGATATGGGTCTAGGTAAGACCATCCAGACGCTGGTCCATCTTTTAAAGGAGAAAAAGAATGGCACGGCACAAAACCCCTCTTTAATCATTGCGCCGACTTCAGTCTCCTACAACTGGGAGGAAGAGGGCCGCCGCTTCACGCCAGAGCTTAAAATGTTGACACTGACCGGCCCGGGGCGACATCAACGTTTCAAAGATATAGATAGCGCCGATATTGTAATTACAACATATGCGCTCCTTCGCCGTGACTTTGATGAGTTAAGTGAGTATTCGTATCACTATATAATCCTCGATGAGGCCCAGTTTATAAAAAATCCAGGGGCCCAAACTACCAAGTTCTGTAAAAGCTTAGCTGGCAATCACAGGCTGGCCTTAACCGGCACCCCGCTAGAAAATAACCTTACTGAGATCTGGTCGATCTTTGATTTTCTCATGCCCGGGCTGCTGGGTAGCCATAAAAGTTTTCAGACAAGGTATGAGAAACCTATCGTAAGGATGGATAATAAAGAGGCGCTGGAGAGATTAAAGAGAAGGCTGAAACCCTTTATCCTGCGCAGAGTAAAACAAGATGTGGCGACAGAGCTACCACCAAAGACTGAGGTAATTACCTATTGCGAGATGACCTCCGCCCAAAAAACTCTTTACCAGCAAGTTTTAAATACGTATCGCGCCAAGGTGTTCGAGTCGATAGCCAAAAAGGGAATTGAGCGCTCTCAAATTACGATTCTCGATGCCCTTCTGAAATTAAGGCAGGTCTGCAACCATCCCCAGCTTTTAAAGATAGCATCAAACAAGGTAAAAACCTCCGGGAAGATGGAGCTCTTCCAGGAGTTGGTCGAACAACTGGTAAACGAGGGGCACCGTGCATTGGTGTTTAGCCAGTTTACCCAGATGCTTGCCATATTAAGGGAGTGGCTTGATCGCAAGAAAATCCCTTACTGTTACCTGGATGGGAGTACACGTAACCGCTCGAAAGTTATCGGGGAGTTTAATGAAAACGGGGTTCCTCTGTTCTTGATAAGCCTTAAGGCCGGTGGCACAGGCCTTAATCTTACAGCCGCCGATTATGTAGTTCATGTAGACCCCTGGTGGAACCCCGCGGTTGAGAGCCAAGCTACCGACAGGGCTTACCGGATCGGGCAGGACAAGCACGTATTTGTCTATAAGTTGATCACTAAAAGTAGTATCGAAGAGAAGATACTTAAGCTGCAGGAGCGCAAGAAAGAACTGTTCGATAGCCTGTTGTCAGGGGGAGGTCCCGGCAAATCTCTAACTAAAAAAGACCTGGAAGAGCTTTTCAGCGTATAGGAGTTTTACTGCACCCGGTATCGCTTAATACTTGCGCTCTGACCAACCTCAGCTCAGTATAGGAATAGGTATCTCCAAGCTTCTCCTTGATGGGACGCAACATTTCAATTCCCATATTCAGCATAGCTTCTCTGATTATTTCCTGTTTTCCAACCGGGACAAAGCTATCGATGGAAACAACTTCGCCGGAGAGGATCAGCTTCTCTAGGTGCGATACGATAGTGGATACAGCCAGAGCCCTTTTCTCTGCTATCTCCTCTAGGGTTGCACCGCTGTTGTATAATTCCAGAGTCTCCTGGATGGTAGTGGATTTAGTTCCCGGAGACCCCGTTCCTGGGGACGCTGTAGTTGCCGGTATCACCTTCAGTTCCGGTACAATTTGTTTCGGCTCGATCCCCTTAGCGCTACAGTACTCTGTTATTCTCTCCAAGAACTTGTCCCCATATTTTTTCAGCTTTACCTCTCCCACGCCACCGACATTTGCCAGCGCCGCAGTGTCGCATGGGTAATACGTGGCCATCTCCTTTAACGTTGTATCGTGAAAGATAACATATGGGGGCAGGCCTTCTTCGTCCGCCAGTGTTTTCCTGAGGGCTCTTAAGATTTCAAAGAGTTCGTGATCGAAGATCTCATCAACATCCACACGCGGCTTTTGCGGCTCAATGGATGGGTTTGTTAGATAAACCTTTTCTCCCTTAGAAAGAATGTTTCTACTCTTCTCGTTGAGCTTGAGCACGGGGTATCTATCCCCCTCTATACTTAGAAAACCCAAGTGGACCAGTTCCCTGACGATCGAATGCCATTCATTCTTTGAATACTCTTTTCCAATGCCGTACGTAGTCAAGGTATGATGGTTTCTCTCGATTACCTTCTGATTCTTTGAGCCAAGAAGGATATCAATTATATGGTTTATCCCAAAACTCTCGTTGACTCGATAGACGCATGAGAGTACCTTCTGTGCGACAACCGTACCGTCAAACTTCTCCCTGGGCTCCAGGCAGATGTCGCACGCCCCGCAGTTTGGGTCGTCAAAACCTTCTCCGAAGTACCCTAGTAGCACCTTACGCCTGCAAATATTTGCCTCACAGTAATCAGTCATCTCATTAAGCTTTTTATAGGCGATATCCATCTCTTTCCAATCCTGTTTTTGCCTGATAAAGTACTCAATTTTTGCTTTGTCTGCATAGCTATAAAAGAGGATGCAGTCGCTATCAAGCCCGTCTCTTCCAGCTCTTCCGGTCTCCTGGTAGTAACCTTCAATGTTCCTCGGCAAATCGTAATGAATGACATACCGTACATCGGGTTTATCAATCCCCATCCCAAAGGCGATGGTGGCTACGATTACTTCAGCATCATCCTTTATAAATCGCTCCTGGTTTGCGCTTCTCACCTCGGGCATCATCCCGGCATGGTACGGAAGAGCGTGATACCCATCCCTCTGCAGGCTAGCGGATAGGCTATCCACCTTCTTCCTGCTGTGGCAATAGATGATTCCGGAGTCCCTTTTATGCGCTTCCAGGTATCGTAACAGCTGCCCGTACGCATCGACCTTGGGTTCAATCCTGTAATGGAGGTTTTTCCTGTTAAAGCTTGCCCTGTATTTCTTACAGTTAGGCATGTTTAATTGTTTTGCTATATCGTCCTGCACATACCCTGTGGCGGTGGCCGTCAGAGCAACAGTCGGGGTGCTGGGGAAATTCTGCTTAAGGGCTCTTAGCTGCCTGTATTCCGGCCTGAAATCATGCCCCCATTCAGAAATACAATGCGCCTCGTCGATAGCGAACAGGCTTATTTGCAGCCTCTTTAAAAAACCGAGGAACTCGGGCATCATCAACCTTTCCGGCGCAACATAGAGAATTTTGATCCTATCTCTTTCCACTTCGACTCTTGTTCTATGTATCTCGGCAGGGCTGAGAGAGCTGTTGATGTATGCCGCCGGCACCCCGCTGGCAACAAGTCCATCCACCTGGTCTTTCATCAAGGCAATCAAAGGCGATACCACCACCGATATACCATCAAGCAGCAGGGACGGCAGCTGGTAGCATAACGACTTACCCCCTCCTGTCGGCATCAAGGCAAGTATATCTTTCCCGTCGAGAAGATCCCTGATGATATCCTCCTGTAATGGCAGGAACGTCGTGTACCCGAAGTATTTATTTAGAGTCTCAAGCATTAACCCTCCGGCTTTGTTCAGAATTGTTGGGTTATTTATCTGCAAGGTTACTTTTCGAGAGCGTATGGTATCCATAAGCACATATGCACAATAATATGCATCTACTACTTATTGTTGTCAAGCGCCTGTGGAGCTTTGGGGGTCAGAATAAGGGGAAAAGCTATTTCATTGATTCCGCAATCTTTATAAGCTCTTCGACCCCTGTATCCTTATAACTGTATATAGCTATATGAAGCCCATTCTCTGACCATCCAAGACTTTCGGAGGCACGAGGTTCTTGTGGGTTTTCTTTAAGTCCTCGTTCCCTTGCCAGAGCCCTCTGCCCTCTAATGTTCACCTCAAATAGATCTGGATGGCTCTTAAGGGCTTCATCAACATCGAGCCTATAACCGGCATGGTATATTATGACAATACCACCCTCATACGCAATATAGAGCGTGCTGTTATCTTCAATGTAGGTCCCCTTCAGCTTACGTCCGCCCGTGTTCGTTGGGACCGGGAAGTCATAGAATAACCTCTTTTTTGCCTCATCGATGCTTTTGACAGTGACAATAGCCGCATAACCGATATTCTCCGGCTTTACATTACGCTCTCCCGAAAGGATCCTGATAAAGTTGTCATCAACGTCACCCACCACCACGTTCTCTGGCCATTGTCGAGATTCTTGCGTTTTCCTTATTTTGTGATTACCTGAGAAGCCAATTATGTTTTCAGTGCTCGCGATAGCAATCGTAGCAAAGATAATCGCAAGAATACTAGCAGCAATAATAAACCTTGGGATCGGTCTCTGTTTGCGTGATTTATTAATATGCTCCTTCCCGCCTGAAGATCCCTTCCTCCTTCGGAAGAACGAAAGGTTACTAATAAGGGTCTTGGCATCACCATATACCCTTTCAAATTCGTTATCTAAGGCATGCTCAAGTCTTTGAGCAAGATCGGCCGGAACGTTAAATTTCTGCGGTATTACTAGGATTGGCTCCAGGGAGCTGAAATCGTCCAGAATTTTGGCGCAGCTATGGCAAACCTTAAGGTGCTCCACTATTTCTTGGTGCTCAACGCTTTTAAGCTCGCCATCTAAATATGCACTTAAGTTTTCCTCTACTTGATAACACTGCATGAGGCATCCCTTCCCAACGGATAGAGGATGCGCTTCGTAAGATTTTTGCGGGCAGATGATATCCTCGACTTAACCGTTTCTACCGGTATACTAGCTATTTTTGCTATCTCCTCGTAACTAAGCCCGCCGATAATTTTAAGGGTGATACAGAGCCTCTGCTCTTCGCTGAAGCTGAGAATTGCGCTCTGTAAAGCCTGCTCAGTTCCGGCGGCCGCAAAGCTATCTCCTATACCTTGCCTACGGCTTACGTTCATTTCATTTAAGAACTCTTCCATCAGTATCAATTGCACCTTCGGTCTACGGTATGAATCAATGCGATCCTTAACTATACTAAAGAGCCAGGTCCTAAAGCGAACTCTGTTAGGATCGTAGCGGTTGATGCTTCGGAAAGCAGCTAAAAATATCTCTTGAAATATATCATCAATATCCTGTGGGTCCTTGGTGATGTGCATAATTGTGAAGTAGACAGGATCGCGGTATCTCCTTACGAGTTCTTCGAAAGCCTGCTTATTGCCTGATTTTGTTTTTTCCACCAAGGACTCATCTAACAGCAATTCTCCACCTCTGCTAGAATAAACGCTGCAGAGGGGCAAAAGGTTCCCTTTTTGCTAAAAAATTTTGCGCTTGCTTTTATGGTGAGCGCTCAATTGGTAAATTACCTAAGGTCATGTTTTCCGAGAGATTATTTCTCAATCTGATGGCTGTCGCCACATAAGCTAACTACCAGCTAATTTACGGCAATAAAACAAGAAAGTGTGTGCTTGTGAGGGTGAAGGGGTGCATCTAAAAGTAAGTTATTTTTTGTGAGGCATGGGATGACCTTTGTACTCTTTTTAGTAATATGAGAAGTTAGCCTAGCTGCACTTAGCTCCTCTAATACCAAAAAGGCGAATTTGAGCTCCCCAACCTAAAACTTCTTTTGTAAATTACCTTTTACTTTGTCCTACATTTGAATGGAGAAGTATTTAATTCTTGCGTCCCTAAGGGTAAGTAACAATTTAAATAGTATCCCACCGCAAATACCAAAGGTATTAAAACAATTGCTAAAATTAGGCCCATTATCCGGGCGTTTTTGTAGTTGCCTGCTGGGTTTGAGGACCAAGATTTCAAAGAAGGGTATTTTTTCAAAAGTACAGTGAGCCCAACTACAGGGATCGAAATTACGCATAAAATTATCAATATTCCGACTACTGCATTAGACCAGTTGGCCGTTCCCTGTAACCCGTTGGCTAAATTTAACAAAGATATTATTAAAACAACTAGCAAACTTATTTTTACCCATTTAGGTTTACTCCTAAGGCTTCGGTTGATTTTCTGAGGGTTGGTATTCTGTTGTGGGTTTTGGTTTTGATCTTCCATGAAATTGATTGCCTTGCCTATTAATATATAACACTAATCTATTTATCGACAGATAAGTAAGGATCGTTAAACAAAGTAATAAAACCCCTGGTTGCAATACAAGGGGTTGTAGTGCTGGGAAGAAAGCCCGAGCCACCACTTGATAATTAATTCTATCTCTTTATGTCTATTTTCCTGAGAACACTTGGCTGTTTATTTGGGTTGGTCCTAGGCAACACCGGTAGAATAGGGATTTACTATAAGGGAATAATCTTTAAATGTGGCCATTATATAGCTGCCAATGCAAGATGATGATTTGAAATACTAGAGAGGTGGGCTCTGCCGCTTTGTCGCATATGCTTCCTTAACCTTTCCCCCAAAGAACGATAGGACGCCTGTTATGAAAGCTAATCCGAAGATTTCCACAGCAATGCCAAGCGAGCTTCCATACTCAGCGCAGCCACCTGCCACACCATTATTCATATCCCAGACTGATACCGCACCGTAGCCGACAGCTCCAGTAAAACCACAGAGAGCAGTTCTCCACCAGCTTTGTTTACCTTGATATACCCCCAACAGAAAGGCCATGATAAATGGGACCATGAAGAATAGACCAACGGGAATGTATGGCAACACAGCAAAGACTGCCCGTATTGCTACATTATCGATGTGCAGAAAGCCAGTATAGTACCAATGTGGCGTGAGTTCAAAGCCTGCAGGTGCCCAGAACAAAAAGTTGAGTAGAGCTATTGGCAGGTACATCCACCGCATTGTGCTTATCTCCTAAGCTTAAGATCAGCAAGGTACTTTATCGTTCTAGTATACAACAATGCATCGGTTAATAGCGCAGTATCCACTGTGCTTTACCTAGATACAGAAGATCTTCACTCGATGGGGGTCCTAGGTATCAATATACCCATCTTTTTAGAGATGAGTATATTGAACTACAGCCCACTGATACCCAACTACTTAATATCTAGCCCCAGTACAATAAGGACTAGTAGACACTGCCTCGATATACCTATAAACTTAAACCATACTGCAAGCACAAGCCTGTAAGGAGATTCATGTGAAATACGTAAGGATCTTTGGCATAATAGCTTTATCAGTGGTTGTTCTACTTATTGCCCTATTTACCTATGTTAAAATCAGCGATTATCTAGCTAAAGGAAATGCAAAGCGAGTTGCCACAGGTGTTTTAAAAAGCATCGAGCAAGGGCATTTTGAGGAAGTTGAGCAGTACTTCTTTAAACTTAATATAAAACCTGGCGACCCACTGTTTAAACAATACCAGCAGCTCCTCAAGAGCAACCAGTGGTCTATCAAGACCGTCATTGAGGAGCCTTCGCCTAAAACCTATTTTGTAATAGTACTTCTAAATTCTGAACCTGGATCAACGCATGGCTCTATCGAGTCTGTACCTATCACCTATACCGATGGAAAGGCTCGGATTATCGCGGATGGCTTCTTTAAAGACGTCTTCAAGCAGTACAGAAAGGGCGAGTCGCTTGAATTGTGAAAAGTGCTATGTCCATTGGCTGAGCGTTAACAGCCCCCGGGCCTTCGAGAATCGATGAGTCAGCAAGTAGAACCCACCATTTTATTATCTCCTTAACCTTCTAATCATGGCTTATGGTCTTCTCTTTAA
>DASQQM010000235.1:0-3329 GCA_035643475.1 Anaerolineae bacterium
CGGCTGTGCCTTATAGCACCAATATCGCTTTTAAGGTTGATAAGCCAGGTAATTATAGGGTTTACTGCCGTTTATCTGGAGGTATCTGGGATACGCCATTTGGTAGTAGTGGTGGCTCTGGCCCACCGCCTGATCTAAAAACGGAGCCTTTTGGGATTGTCGTTAAATAACCTGTAAGCGATTTAATAATCTTTGTTGAGCAAACTACCGGCTTGTTTTATGGAGGAGTATTTAGCATTCGTAATACTGTATGCCTGCTAAATAGGCCGTTGCAGAAAAGGGATAGGGTTGACAGTGTAAAAAGCAACTAGATACTAACTTCTATGTTAGGGTTCATGGACTTTACCGTATGCAGGAAATCATCCAGGCCGCCTATTCTTGTCATAGAAACTATTTCTGGTGCGTTGTAGTTGATTAAATACCCAGCGCTACTAACGTTGATTATTATGTCTTGACGAAGGAAATGGAGCCTAATCGACTCAATATCGCGTAAGACAAAGGTTGCCTTTCGAATAGGACTGTGAAATGTTATCAATCCATTATCCTGGAGTACAATTGTATGAAATTCCCTAAGCTTCATATACCAGCCAAACGGAGTAATAAGCAGTGCTGCTATAAGGAATAATCTTGCACCTAAATCTACCTCTGGCCCTGCCGTAGCTACAATCAGTCCAACTGGTAGGATAATAATAGTTAGAAGTGTAAGAAAGAAATATCTAGAGAAAATGTACCATCTGGGTACCCTATACGTTTTCATGCATGAAATCCCTTGCCCTTAGTGAATCCACTTATCTAGTACCATTATAATAATTTTAGTTAGCGGTACCATATGAGGGATGTGTATTAATGCCTGTGGACTGTCATATGGTGTATTAGGGTGCGTTCGGGAAACGCACCCTACAGATCTACATAGTGCCTGTGAGCTAATCACCCAGGGCTAAGACAAGCTCTACTTTTGCATTCCTGGTTGCTAGGTAATCAGTAACCCGGCCACCAGGTAATCCGGCCACTCATTCACCGATTCACCGATCTACCGCTTCTCAAAAACGTCGCAGAGTAGGCTGAAGTCACACCACTTGCAGTGGCCGCCAATATTTGGTTTCGGATCGAACTTCCCGCTCTTTATACCGGAAGCGCACTCAAGGACGGTGGCCTCAACTTTTTCGAGCTCTTTGTTAGTCCTTGCGGATGTGACTTTCTCATTGGTCTCGAGGTAATAAAAGCTCAGCGCGGAAGGGATCCTATTGAACTCCTTTATTGAAGCCAGCGCGTAGAGACCGAGCTGCAGGCTCGCATTGGCACTCTTTTGATCCTTTGGCTTTCCCGTTTTATAATCGATTATCTCAACGGTTCCATCGGCCAGCTCGTCAATCCGGTCTATCCTGCCCATGACCAGGTGATCTCCAATTTGCAGTTTAAAGGGCGCCTCAAGGGAGAGCGCGGGCTTTGCCTCAGGTGCATGCAGCACATAAAAATTTCTCAAAAGCTCATAGCCCCTCTTCTTGTATTGCTCCTCATGAAATGCGCTCTCATAGCCCCTGCTAGACCAGCATGCCTCATATGTGCCAATGAGATCATCAACGGTCGGCACCTCCCCGGCTCCAATGGCCTTATAGAACTTAGCGAGAACCCGGTGCATTACGTCGCCGAATGAGAGAGCAGCGACCGGCCTCGTTGGGACACTCATCACGTATTTGTAGTAGTACTGCCTAGGACACCGCAGATACGAATCGATTTGGGTAAAGCTCAGCTTTAGGGATTTTCAGGTAGCTGCCGTACCTCGTGCTGCCCTTGCCGGCCTCTGCTGTATTCCCCCGTTAAGCGCAAGCACTATTCGTTTTCTAGCAAGCTCGGATATAAATATCGGCTGATTTAATAGTATCTCCTGGGCGATCCTCGGCCATAGTGAATCCAGCTCTGAGAGCGCCTCTTCATAGTACGCGGGGTTCTTATCCGCTATATGGGCTAGCCTTACCAGCGACCACATCCTCTCCACCACCCGGACCATCGAGCCACTGAGCGCCTCCTCGTCTTCAACGATTCCAGGAAGGCCGTGCAGAATCCTCACCACATCCCTGGTAAGTTCGGCTCTTAAGCGATCAAGCTTTTTGAAATGGCGGTGCACATCATCAGTCGGGTCGCCCATTGCTGCAACCCATTCAATCACGTAATCACCCTCGCCGTTGCCGGAGATCTCTCGTATAAATTGGGAGGGTTTTGCGCCCTTCTTCTCTACGGCGCAGAGGTAGAGCTTCTCGATCGCCCTCGTCATGGCAACGTAGCAGAGCCTTCTCTCCTCCTGGATATGAAAGTCCTCGCCGGGAAGTATATCCCTGTTGAGGGCATCGGGAAATGGAATCGCATCCTTTCGCCTGCCGGTAGGAAACCGCCTTGATGTAAGACCGACGACGAACACGTAGGGGAACTCGAGTCCCTTTGCCCCATGAATGGTCATAAGCCGAACCGCGTCCGCATCCGCTTCCAGGCCCGCCTGGTCGGGATTACCGCCCGCTTCCCGGTAGCGTTCTAGATACTTCATAAAGCCATGTAGTCCCCTATTTATCGCTCTATCTGCATATTCTGCGATAAACCGGCAGAACGCACCGACATTTTTTACCGCTTGCTCAGAGATGGGGTCGGTTAAAAGCATCGCCATATATCCGGTGATATTGAGTAGCTCGAAGATAAAATCCCGGATATCCCCGTCAGCCGACGCCTCCTCAAGTCTTGATAGGACGCTTGCAAGAAAAGAGAGCTTCTCCCGGGTTTCCGATGAGAGCCCGCTTATGTCACTAAAGTCTCCGACCGCTTGTGAGACGGGAATACTTTTGTCCCTAGCGTGGTGAAGAATATGTAGCATTCCCCTTTTCGGGATATCCAGCAGGCGAGAAGATAGTATTCTGGTACAGGCAACCGAATCCCGGCGGTCCGCAATTACTGATAAAAAAGCC
Source organism: Anaerolineae bacterium (assembly GCA_035643475.1). Classification (GTDB taxonomy): domain Bacteria; phylum Actinomycetota; class Aquicultoria; order Aquicultorales; family Aquicultoraceae; genus DASQQM01. The sequence continues at coordinate 2,952 of DASQQM010000235.1, forward strand.
AGTATGTCGCGGATCTCCGGGCGCTCGAAAAGGCCAACACCGCTTACAATAAACGGAATATCGCCTGCCTTCAGCTCTTTAATAATCTCATCCTTATGTGTGTGGGCCCGGTAGAGAACTGCAAAGTCGCTGAATCGCCGCTCGTCCTCGGGAAGCGATAGGTACATCCGCTTTATCTCGTGTGCAACCGCCCTCGCCTCATCAGCATGGTCGGGGCAGATAAGGATCGATACGTGCTCGCCCTCACCGTTGTTTGGGGCGAGCACGGCCGGCTCAAACCTATCGGCGCCATTATTCTCTATTAGCCTGCAGGCTGACGATAGTATGTGTCTTCCCGAGCGGTAATTCTTGTTTAACCGCACCTTCTTCGCCTCCGGG
>DASQQM010000236.1:0-8289 GCA_035643475.1 Anaerolineae bacterium
AATTGCTAAGCTAGGTGGGTTTCTAGGTAGGAGACAAGACGGTGACCCCGGAGTAAAGGTCCTCTGGCGTGGCATGAAGAGGTTAAATGATATATCACAAGCGTATCTAATATTTAACAGAGATGTGGGTAATGAGTAGCCCTCGATGGGAGAGGGATGGGGTGAGGGTGATCCTACATATCTTACCCACATCCTAGCTGATAGCTGATAGCTGACGGCTGACAGCTTTTCTGTCATTGCGAGCCCCAACCCACTGAAGGTGGGTAGTTAAGGAAATTACACCCCTGGTAGAAGAAGCGTGTCATTAGGAGGAGCGAGCCTTAGCGAGCGACGTGGCAATCTCAAACCCACACCCTTACCCTCATTGACCGGAGACTGAAGACTGGGGACTGAGGACTACTAGAGATCGCCCCATAAATGGGGCAACTACGAATGACTGTTAGGGCTGCAGTACCTTGTTACATCAGGACAAGCTGACAGCTGTTAAGACGAAATTCTAAAAGAGAGGCAAATTATTATTGGATAATACAAAACGCCCCAAGCCCGTGGTGCTCTGTGTTCTCGACGGGTGGGGAGAGAATCCTGATAAAATCGGAAACGCTATAGAGGCGGCGAATACACCCAACCTCGATCGATATGAGAAAGAATTTCCCTTTACGACTCTGGGAGCAGCCGGCGAGGCAGTTGGTTTACCTAAGGGGCAGATGGGAAATTCTGAGGTTGGTCACCTTAACCTCGGTGCAGGACGTATCGTATACCAGGAGATAACAAGGATAAGTAAGGCCATAAGGGATGGCAATTTCTTTACAAACGAAGTCCTGCTGAGGGCGATGAGAAATGCCAAGGCACGGAACACCGCAGTACATATAATGGGCCTTCTCTCAGATGGCGGCGTTCACAGCCACATAGAGCACCTCTTTGCTCTGATCGATATGGCAAAGAGCTCAGGTATCGAACACCTTTACATCCACGCGTTCCTCGATGGTCGTGATGTCCCTCCACAGAGTGCCCTTACATATTTCAGGCAGCTTGAGGAGAAGATGGCGAAAGATCGGCTGGGAAGGGTTGCAACGGTAATGGGCAGGTATTACGCCATGGATAGGGATAATCGCTGGGAAAGAGTTAAGAAGGCCTACGATGCGATGGTGTATGCAATCGGGAAGCGTGCCCACTCAGCTGAACAGGCGGTCGAGCAGTCGTATGAAGATGGCATCGTTGATGAGTTCGTCGAGCCAACCGTTATTATAGACAGGGAGTCCGGCGAGCCCGTGGCAACTGTCAAAGACGGCGATTCGTTAATATTTTTCAATTTCCGTGCTGACCGGGCACGGGAGATAACCCGGGCGTTTATCGAAAGAAGATTCAGTGGTTTTAATAGGGGAGCACACCCACCGGAGGCATTCTTCGCCTGCATGACCCAGTACGATGTCACGTTTGATGTGCCTGTTGCGTTTCCACCGCAGGAGCTCACGAACATCCTTGCCGACGTCATCGCCGCGCATGGATTGAAGCAGTTCCACACGGCCGAGACGGAGAAGTACGCGCACGTCACGTTTTTCTTCAATGGGGGGGAAGAAGCTCCCAAGGAGGGAGAGACGAGGATGCTGGTGCCATCGCCCAAGGTGCCAACGTATGATTTGAAGCCAGAGATGAGCGCTCCTGAGGTAACCGATGTTGTAGTCAATGCCGTAAACTCCGATAAGTATGATTTCATAATAGTTAATTATGCCAATGGCGACATGGTCGGCCATACTGGAGTTTTTGAAGCTACGGTCAAGGCTGTTGAAGTGGTCGATTCCAGCATGGGCAGAATAGTTGAAGCGGTGAGAAAAAGAGGCGGGGTTATTTTTATAACGGCAGACCATGGCAATGCCGATAAGATGATTGATTTCGTACATAATCAGCCCTTTACGGCACACACAACTAACAGGGTGCCGTTTTATGCGATCATGGGCGATCATTTTACGCTTAGAGGCGACGGTATCCTCGCCGATGTTGCGCCGACGATACTCGATGTCATGAACATTGAAAAGCCGAAAGAGATGACTGGCATATCGCTTATTATCCATACGTGGCCACTTGGCCAATCGCGGAGCTTATGATATTATTTCTAAGGTTATATATTTAGGGGGTTTAAGGTGATTATAGTTGTTGAAGTCATTCATGTCATTTTAGCCATCGGCTTAATAATCGCAATTCTGCTTCACTCTGGTAAAGGCACTGGTCTTTCAAGTGCGTTCGGAGGAGCGCTCCCGTCGACGTTTTCCGGAACCAGCATCATCGAGAAGAACCTGAACCGTATAACGGTCGGGCTTGCGAGCGCCTTTGGTGTCACAACCCTGATTCTTTACTACGTTAGCCAGAGAGGCGGTCTGTAATAAAAGGGTCAGAGGCTAAGTGACGGAAAGAAAAGTAGGTCATAAGAAATGCGCTTCCTAGCGGGGGCGCTTTTTTATTGCAGGAAAAATCAATCGCGCGATAGAATGGGTAGAATAGGTAGTTGGCAACACCATGGAGCGTTAATTGCTCCTTTATCATGGCTTCTGACTCCTGTACTCTGAAGCGGTATAAATTATGCGAAGCATTAAAGAATCATTAAAGCGATTATCAGCATTCTTAATTATAATGCTCCTGCCGGTAGCTCTCTTAGCCGGTTGTGTCGGCAATGAAAAGGGCGGAGGGGCCGGGCCAGATGCGACGAAAGGGCCTATCAAAGGCGGCAGTATTACCATAGGCTGTGATCGAGAGCCGGCCATCCTTAATCCGTTCCTTCCGGCCGGAACGTCGATGGCGACTAAGATGGTGACATCGAACATACTATGGGGTCTCCTCGTTGTGACGCCCTCGCTTGAATACGCTCCACGCCTCGCTGAGAGCGTCCCCACGCTTGAAAATGGGCTGGTGACAAAAAATCCCTTCTCTGTAACATATAAGATCAAGAAACACGCCGTGTGGAACGATGGAACGCCGATTACATCCTGGGATGTGAAGTTCACCTGGGAGACCATTATGGATCCCAAAAGAGATGTTGCCGACCACTCCGGCTACGACAAGATCGACCGCATTTACACGCCGGACGACAAAACGGTCAAGATAGTTTTTAAGGAACCATACGCCGCTTATAAGGACCTGTTTTCCACGACTTATTGTGTCTTGCCCAAACATGTACTGGAGGGCCGAAGCTATGATGAGGCGCTACGAGATATCTTACCATTTGCAAGCGGTCCCTATAGATTTAAGGAGTGGGAACGCGGGGATCACCTGACAATAGTGAGAAACGAGCGGTTTTGGGAAAAGGCCCCGTATATTGAAAAGGTGACTTTTAAATTTATACCGAGGGTGAGTAAGCTTCTATCCAGCTTTGCGGATGGCGATGTGGATGTGGTGTATCCTCCGGCCAATAGGGAGGTCCTGGATCGCCTAAAAGAGTTCAGGAATAAGGAAGTAAGAGATGACCCGGGGCTCATCTGGGAACATGTGGCCTTTAATCTCTCCAAGCCTCCTTTGGATGATATAAATGTAAGGATGGCTATTGCCCATGCGCTCGATAGGGAGCGCATAGCCCTCGAGGCGACGGGTAAAAGCCAGGTGCTGGATAGTATTATCATGCCTACCCAGGAACGGTATTATACGCCGGCCTGGAAGAGGTACCGTTTTAGTGTTGAGAAAGCCAAGAGTTACTTGGCAAAAGCGGGGTATCATAAGGGGGCAGGCGGAGTGTATGAAAAAGATGGAAAGCCTTTAACGCTTACCATAAGCACTACATCGGGAGACCGCTCAAGAGAGAGAGCAGAGAGAGTAATAAAGGAGAATCTTACATCAGCGGGCATGAGGATTGAGGTCAAAAATACCGGTAAGAGTAACTTCTTTGATTCCTGGGTCTCTGGGGGAGGTTTTGAAATCGCTACCTGGGCTTGGCTTGCAAGTCCAGAACCGCAGCTGGGTTATCTTTTCGCGGGCGATGGCATCCCACCGGTGGGGCTCAATTACTACAGGTATAAAGATGATGCGGTAACCAAGATGCTCAGCGGCGTCCCCAGCACGCTCGATGAAAATAAGAGGGCCTTAGCATATCGCAAGGTTCAGGAGAGGATACGCGACGATGTGGTGGTTATTCCCCTTTACCGGCACCCACAGATCCTGGCGTATGATAAAAAGATAAATGGCATAAGGAACAACATATCATTTGAGGGTCCCTTCTGGAATCTCGGCGAGTGGTGGGTATCCAGGGAGTAAGGTATCGAATTGGCACGTCATCCAATTGTTATACCAGCTAAGATTAAGTCTCAATACTGGTATCTCACGCCAGGAGCTGGGCTCCTTGGGTGGCTGTAAGTAGCTGGGGATAAAAGCTCTACCCTATGGGAGGTTATAGGTGGCCGTTGAGAGGGCTTCTCAGATGAAGGAGAACCGGTAACGTTGCGGGGTATAAAATAGCAAAACAATGATTTAATGGGGGCTATGGGTTATGAGTGCTACTGAACTTAAGAAAGATGTATATTGGGTGGGTGCTATTGATTGGGCTATTAGGGATTTTCATGGATATGAAATCCCCCGTGGCACGAGCTATAACAACTACCTAATAATCGATGATCAGGTAACTCTGCTTGACACCGTCAAGTTCGATTTTGCAGATGATACAATCAAGAACATTCGAAGTATCATCGATCCCTCAAGGATCGAGAATGTGATTATCAACCACATCGAAAACGACCACGCGACGAGCCTCGAGCGAATAATGCAACTCGCGCCCTCAGCCACCATTTATATTACGGAGAGGGGCAAGAAGGGCATTGCGAGGTTTTTCGATATCTCGGGCTGGAACATTAAGACTGTAAAAACGGGCGATACGTTAAACATCGGCGGGCGAACCCTCATGTTTATCGAGACGCCAATGCTCCACTGGCCCGATTCGATGATGACCTATATTAAAGAGGACAAGATCTTGATCAGCCAGGATGGCTTCGGCCAGCACATTGCATCGGCCGCCAGGTTTGATGATGAATACATGCAGCTCACATCGCAGGAGGACCTCGATGATTTGGTAATCGATTACTATGCAAATATCCTCATGCCGTTCGGTCAAATCATAAAGACAAAAATTGCCGAGCTACAAAAACTTGGCCTGGAGATAGACGTGATAGCGCCAGATCACGGCGTCGTGTGGCGATCCAACCCAGACAGGGTTATCCAGCACTATTTGGATATGGCAAATGGTAAGGCGAGCTTAAGCGTATCGATAATCTACGACACGATGTGGCATAGCACCGAGAAGATGACACTTCCGATAATGCAGGGCATAGTAGATGAGGGAGTGGCTTGCAATATAATCAAACTGAGGGCAACACCAATAAGCGTTGCCATTAAAGAGTTTTGGAGGTCACGAGGGAGCCTTATTGGCACCCCGACCTTAAATAACCTGATGTTCCCGACGGTTGCCGGGTTTTTGACGTACCTTCGAGGGTTACGGCCAAAGAATAGGATAGTTGGAGCCTTTGGAAGCTATGGGTGGGGTGGAGGAGGAGTCAAGGGAGCGTATGAGGAGTTCGACAAGATGGGCTTGGAGACCTTCGGACCAGGCTTAGAAGCGCTCTACCTGCCCGACTCGAGCGACGAAGCGAGGGCGTATGAATTCGGCCGGGAGTTTGCAAAGAAGGTAAAGGAGTACCACCAGAAGTTCTAACAGTATGTAGATGATTAGAAAATCTAGGAGAAATGGGCTCAGATCAGTTATCTTTCGGAAAACTTAATACTCCAGGGATAGGCACTTCAGCAGGCCAGGGAAGAGGTGGGGGCAACAAAACGTCGACGTTAGAGGGCATCCTCGAGCATTTTGTCTACTCCAACGAGGAGAATGGCTGGAGCGTCGTACGCGTAAACGTACGGGGGCACCGCGACCTGGTGACGGCGGTTGGGAATCTCCTGGGCGTACAGCCAGGGGAGAGTATCAAGATGAACGGGTACTGGGTGAGCGATCGTAAGTATGGAGAGCAATTCAAGGTTGAGTCTTATGCGACCGTTCGACCCGCTACTCTTGTCGGGATAGAGAAGTACCTCGGCTCGGGCATGATTAAAGGGATTGGTCCAATAATGGCTTCGCGCCTGGTAAAATGCTTCGGTCTTGATACCCTTGAAATTATCGAGAATCAACCAGACAGGCTTACCGAGGTAGAAGGTATCGGAAAGGTGCGTGTTGAGCGCATCTGCAGCGCATGGCAAGAGCAGAAAGAGATAAAAGAGGTAATGCTATTCCTACAATCGCACGGTGTTACCACGACATATGCGATCAAGATCTACAAGCACTACGGTAACCAGGCGATAGATATCGTAAGCGATAATCCATATAGGCTGGCCATTGATATCTTCGGTATCGGCTTTAAGACCGCCGATAAAATCGCAGGGAATATGGGTATACCGCCAATCTCGCCACAGAGGGCGCAAGCCGGGGTGTTACACGTGCTCGGTTCTTTTAGTGATGAAGGGCATGTCTATTGCCCACGCCACCTCCTGATGGAAAAGGCAGCAGAAATATTAGATATCGAGGAGGAGATTGTTAATGAGGCTATCAATTCTCTAGTTGAGCAGAACTTAATTGTACAAGAGGAAGCGACCGGCGATAATTGCGAGGGAGAACTCATCTACCTGCGCTCTCTACACGCCTCTGAGGAGGGTATTGCAAAGCAGGTCATGCGCCTTCTATCTTCTGATGTAAAACCGATTGATATAGATATCGAGAAAGCGATTATCTGGTTTGAAACCAGGTTTGGCATTAGTCTTGCTCTGCAACAAAGAAGTGCAATTAGCTCTGCGATATCGAGCAAGGTTATGGTAATAACCGGTGGGCCAGGCACGGGAAAGACAACGCTCATCAACGGTATTATCCAGATTTTAAAGAGGAAAGAAAGGAGCATACTTCTCGCGGCGCCTACCGGGCGGGCCGCGAAGCGGCTAAGCGAAGCTACCGGTATGGAGGCAAAAACTATCCACCGCCTGTTGGAGTTTAGCCCGAGGTCAATGGCGTTCGAGAGGAATCTGGATAACCAGTTAGAGGCGGATATCCTCATTCTGGATGAGGTATCGATGGTCGATACCGTCCTCTTCTACAATGTACTGAAGGCGTTGCCTTCGACCTGCCAGCTCATACTGGTCGGGGATGTCGACCAGCTCCCATCGGTCGGTCCAGGCAGCGTGCTCAAAGACGTAATTGCCTCTCACCGCCTTGATGTAGTGCGCCTCACGGAGGTATTCAGACAGGCGCAAGAGAGTATGGTTATAATGAACGCCCATCTAATAAACAGCGGCAAAATGCCGTATATGAGAAATAAGGGAGCCCGGAACGATTTTTACTTTATCGAGAAGGAAACCCCGGAGGAGATTTTAGAGGCACTCAAGGCGCTCATCACCCGCCGCATCCCCGCACGCTTCAAATTCAATCCTATCGACGATGTCCAGGTGTTGACGCCTATGCACATGGGCCTTCTCGGCACGTCGAACTTAAATAAAGAGCTGCAGGTTCTGCTCAACCCGTCGCGTGACGCGATAAGCCGGGGGAACCGGGTGTTTCGCGTAAGCGACAAGGTAATGCAGATCCGCAACAACTATGACCTTGATGTCTACAACGGGGATATCGGGAAAGTTATGGCGATCGACCACGTTGAGAGGGAGGTGGTGGTGAACTTTGATGGAAGGGATGTCACGTATGAGTATTCCGACCTGGATGAGCTCATCCTTGCCTATGCCTGCTCGGTTCACAAGTCACAGGGGAGTGAGTATCCGGTGGCGATTATCCCCCTTCATACCCAGCATTATATGATGCTGCAGCGAAACCTCCTGTACACGGCCGTCACCCGTGGCAAAAAGTTGGTGATTATTGTGGGAAGCAAGAAGGCGCTGGCAATAGCGGTAAAGAATAACCGTATCCAGGATAGGTATACGCGCCTCGCTGAGCGGCTTGCAAAGCTTACGTAGGGATTACTCAACCACCGTCGTAAGAATATTAAGCGACGCTTTCCTCCATAGCCGCGATGGCTTCGTCTAGAGTATCGAAGATGCTCGTGTTGTTGATCTGCGTGAGGCCGACTATGCGTATGATGTACTTGACGTTGTCATCGGACAAAACCAGACCCAGCTGACGCCCGCCAGCTAAAAGCGTTTTGACGATTGCAAACAGGAGGCCGACGCCGGCTGTATCCATGTATACAACCTCGGAAAGATCCATTATCAAGCTGTTCCCCTTGCTGATCGCCTTATCTACGACCTCTTTAACGCTGTAAGAATTAAAGTGATCGA
>DASQQM010000237.1:0-11123 GCA_035643475.1 Anaerolineae bacterium
CGCCCGCTTCCTCACCGGGGGAAAACTCGTTGATGCTGACCTGGAAATCCTTACCCTTTGCCCACTGGATGAGCATCCGCATCAGCATCTCCGCCCAGTCCTGCGATTCCGTACCACCCGCCCCTGGGTGAACGGTCACTATCGCGTTATGGCTATCCAGGGGATCGGAAAACCAGCTTCTCAGCTCCAATTCATCAACATAGGTTCTCAATCGCCCCATGGATTTGCCGACCTCAGAATTGAGGGATTCATCATTCTCCGAGACTGCAAGCTCGTTCATTATCCCGAGGTCCTCGGACTCATCCTCGGCCCGCTCCCATGCCGCTATATCATCTTTTACATCGCTCATCTCTGACATTACAGTTTGTGCAGATTCCGGGTCGTCCCAGAATCCGGGTTTACTAGCTTTCTTTTCGAGCTTGGCTAACTCACCCCTCTTACCATCTATGTCAAAGATAATCCTTTACCAGTTTGATTTTCTCTCTTAAACTACTAATTTCTTCGCTATGATCGGTAATCACTGTCTCTCCCCTGTTCTAAGATAGCTATCAGCTACTGTTTGGCCTGTAGGGCCTCGAGTCTATCTTCCCCAGTCCCGGCCCTAGTACGCCACTCCTCGTTGCAGCATGAAACCTATCCCTGGAAATAAATGAGGTTCGGAACCGGAATCCAGACCTCGGCTTCTACCCGCCCTGGAGGTGAATCGTTCCGAACCTATCTTATATAAGGCTATCTCACTTACCGCAGCATTTCTTATACTTTTTACCACTTCCACATGGGCAGGGATCGTTTCTTCCAATCTTATTATCATTGACCTTGGGCTTAGATGGCTCTGCACTCGAGCCCCCGCTCGTAACCATAACCCGCTCTCGCGGCTTGGCCGGCTCCTCGCGGACTACCTGAATATGGAATATATATTGTAAAGCGTCTTCCTTGATACTTTCGATCATCATCTGGAACATATCGTAGGCCTCGGATTTGTACTCTATAAGCGGGTCTCGCTGCCCAATTGCCCTAAGACCTATACCCTCTTTCAGGTAATCCATCTCATAGAGGTGCTCCCGCCACTTGTTATCGATTACCTCGAGCATAACCAGCCGCTCGATATCCCTCATAATCTCAGGGCCGAATTCTTGTTCGCGCTCGAGATACCTGTTCGTTGCCGCTTCAATGAGCCTCTGCCCGAGTTCCTCCTGCGTTATTGTGGTGATATCGATGGATTCTTTACCCCATCCCAGTGGGAAAAGCTGATTAACGTAGGAGAACAGCCCTTCCCAATCCCACTGCTCGGGATAGGTGGCATCGTTTGTGAACGTTACGACGGTGCCTTGCATCACATCTTCAACCATAGAAAGCACGCGTTCGCGCAGATCCTCACCTCCGAGGACCCTATGGCGTTCCTCATATATAACTTCACGTTGCTTGTTCATCACATCGTCGTACTCAAGGACATGCTTTCGCATGCTAAAGTTTTGCCCTTCAACTTGCCTCTGGGCTGTCTCTATCGATTTAGAGATTAAGCCGTGCTCGATAGGCTGGTCGTCCGGCACACCGAGGCGCTCCATTACGCTGCCGATCCTTTCTGAACCGAAGAGCCTCATCAGATCGTCCTCAAGTGAGAGATAGAACTGGCTTGAACCGGAATCGCCCTGGCGACCCGATCGACCTCGCAGCTGGTTATCGATTCTTCTTGACTCATGGCGCTCGGTACCAAGAACGTGCAAGCCACCGGCTGCTCTCACCTCTTCCGCTTCCTGAACATCCGGAGGATTTCCACCGAGGATTATGTCGACGCCTCGGCCGGCCATATTGGTTGCGATCGTTACTACGCCCTTCTTGCCCGCTTGAGCAATAATCTCGGCCTCTCTCTCATGATACTTGGCGTTCAATACCTCATGCGGCACACCCCGCCTCTTCAGCATCTTGGAGAGGCGCTCGCTCTTCTCAATCGAAACCGTTCCGACAAGGACCGGCTGGCCGCGATGGTGTCGCTCGACGATATCGTCGATTACCGCCTTGAATTTAATATCCTCGGTCTTATAGATAGAATCGGCCATGTCATCTCGTATCATGGGCATATTCGTCGGTATAACGACCGTCTCAAGCTTATATATGTGCATGAACTCATCGGCCTCAGTCGCCGCGGTACCGGTCATACCGGCAAGTTTATCGTACATGCGGAAGTAGTTCTGAAGTGTAATGGTGGCAAGCGTCTGGTTTTCTTCCCGGATCCTTACCCCTTCTTTAGCTTCAATCGCCTGATGCAGGCCTTCGCTGTACCTCCTGCCCTCCATCAAGCGTCCAGTGAACTCATCGACGATGATGACCTCGCCGTCCTTAACGATATAATCGACGTCCTTCTTAAACAGAGCGTGGGCCTTCAGCGCCTGCTGCAGGTGGTTTACCAGCTGGCTGTTTACATGATCGTACATATTGTCGATGCCAAGCGCATCTTCAATGCGAGCGACTCCCTCTTCAGTAACCGCGACGGTCCTGTGCTTCTCGTCGATCTCATAGTCGCGCTCCTTCTTTAGCTTCGGTACTATCCGTGCAAATGTGTAGTAGGTGTCGGCTGACTGCTCCGGCTGCCCGGAGATGATAAGTGGTGTTCTCGCCTCATCAATGAGGATGCTGTCGACCTCGTCGACGATGGCATAGTGATGCCCTCTCTGAGTCCGATGGCCGATGTGGGTCACCATATTATCGCGCAGGTAATCAAAACCGAATTCATTGTTCGTGCCGTACGTGACATCTGCTTGATAAGCATCATACCTCAGCTCCGGATGCATTTCCGCCTGGATAATGCCAACATTAAGCCCCAGGAACTCGTAGATCTTGCCCATCCACTCACTGTCTCGCTTGGCGAGGTAATCATTTACCGTTACCACATGCACGCCTTTGCCCTCAAGCGCATTTAAGTAGACGGGGAGCGTTGCAACGAGCGTCTTACCCTCACCGGTCCTCATCTCAGCGATCTTGCCCTCGTGAAGGACGATGCCGCCCATTATTTGAACATCGAAGTGGCGCATTGACAGTACGCGCTTGGAAGCCTCACGAACTGCCGCAAATGCCTCGGGAAGGAGGTCATCGAGAGTCTCCCCATCGGCGAGCCTCTGCTTGAACTCCACGGTCTTTGCCTTAAGTTCGGCATCGCTCAGCTCGGATATTTCGGGCTCCCACGCGTTTACCAGCGCCACTTTTTCTTCAAGTACTCTTAGTTTTTTGCCTTCTCCCATGCGGAGAACGCGCTCTAGAAAGCTAAACAAATCATTCAACTCCAGATGTAATATCTCATTTAGAATACAGCAGTCAGAGGTCAGAATCCAGAAGGGGGCTGCGATTGGCGGCTCACAAACCCTTGAGACTGCGTCGCTACAACTGAGGGGTTGTAGTGCAACTAGTTCTAAATAATTGTTGTAAACCCCGTAATCCAGGCCTCTCTATTCTAGCCCCTGCACGCTCTTATTCACTTTTTCTATATATGAACAACCAGATGTATTTTAACACTTTTTCATGGATGGTCACAGGAAAAGATTGTCTGGGAAGCGCGGGAGAAGTATCGCTTAATTGAATTGATACGTTAACAGGTAAACCAACGCCCCTACGAAACAACCTCCATCAGTTTTCCCTGCCTGCGGAGGGTGTGTATGAGTGCTCGCACGACCTTTGGGTCAAATACTATGCCCTGATCCTTTTTTATCTTGCTTATGGCTTGGTATGCGGTAAGTCTCTCCCCGGGCACATCTGATCTGGTGAGCTTATCAAAGTGGCTCGCAACGTTTATAATTCTTGCTCCAAGGGGGATATCGCTTGGCCTACTTGCCTTGTCTATGGGGAAGTGATGCTTGTGGACCATATCGGCTGCATCTTTTAGGAAATCTACCTGTTCGATTATTTCTGCCCCAACCAAGGCATGTGGCGCCTCTCCGTTGCGCGCGCTCACCTGCTCTAGCAGGTGGTCGAGTGAGTCGTCGTCAATACCAAGCATACCAATATCGTGAAGGAGCGCGGCGTAGCCGATAAGCTCGAGCTCGCGGCCGTGAATCCCCAGTTCCTTAGCTATATCGATGGCGTAACGGGCCACTCTCTGGCCATGACCGCGCCTGCGCGGATTCTGCGCCTCGATTGCGTTAGTGAGCGCCTCTATGGTCCTGCGGTAGACGTTTCGTATATCCAGGAAGTATTTAAAGGAGAGCCGGGTAACCAGAAGCGGCAAAAAGAACAGGGCGAGGCTCCAGTACCCCGACCCCTTATACATAATCGCAAGAAGAACCCCGAGAAAAGAGAGTGACATGTAAATCGGTGCTAAAAATCGGACTGCGAAAAAAAATGCTGAGGTGAACGGCCTGGCCCTGTTAATTGATATCGTTAGCTGATCAAACCCGATGTCTATGAGGGAATACGCGGCGCAAAGTACTAGGAGGGATACCAGGCCATAGATGGGCTCGATTTTACCCACCTCCCCACCGATGAGATTGAAGAGGTAGGTCGCAAGAAAGGCGGTTAGTATCTTTAGTGAAAGCGGGTATGCCACATCACTAAACCCGCTATCGGCTCGTTTTACGAGCATTGACGCAATGACCCCGACGACTATGGCGACTAAGGTAGTGGACAGCGGGAAAAGAAGGATGCTTGCGATGATAACGGCGGTATCTATATGAAGCCTCCCCCCTTGCGGCAGCTGGATATCGAGGAGCCTGCTCACAGTAATAGCAACGGCAAATAAAGAGGCTGCCATAAGGCGCCCCGTGGAGAATTTAGGCAGGAAAAACGCGAGCACCAATAGCCCGAGAAATATAACGATCGTTTGAGACATAATGACTCTAGGCTGGGTCTTCGCTTGCAATTTCCAGCTGCATCTCCTCTTGTATGGGATTATTTTCTTCAAGTGATATATCCATGGCCTTCACAAATGCCTCTACAATCCTGCCATCGAACTGGCTGCCGCAACATGCCCTGAGTTCGGCAGCCGCCTCCTCGATGTTCAAGGCCGGTCTATACGGTCGAGTCGACGTCATGGCATCAAAGCTATCCGCAACGGTCATGATTCTCGCGAGAAGCGGTATCCGATCCCCCGACAGGCCCTCCGTGTAGCCCCGCCCATTTAAGTACTCGTGGTGGTAATACACAGCGGGGACCGCCGCCTCTAAAAACTCGATGTGCCCGATAATCCCAGCGCCGATCCTCGGGTGGGCTTGAATCCTCTTGAACTCGTCATTGGTAAGCTTTCCCGGCTTATTTAACACCTTGCGGGCAATCCCGATCTTCCCGATATCATGAAGGAGCGCGGCGTAGCGCAATATCTCTACCTTTTCTTCCGGCAATTTAATCTCTCTTGCTATTGCCTCGGCATATTCCGCGACGCGCTCCGAGTGACCTCTCGTGTAGGGGTCCTTGGCTTCAAGCGCCTGCACAAGAGCGCTCACTGTACCCATATAAGCATTCCTCAGCTCCATATAGACCTGGAAGGTCTTGCGGGCGATAAGGAGCGGAACAACAAGAAGGATAATACTTACCAGGCCGAACGAATCGTATATCTGGGCTAGGATGAGACCGAGCACCCCAAGGGCGTAATAGTTCGGGATGAGCCATTGATAATCAAACCGCCATATACCCATCGGCGATTCCTCATGAAGAAACCCGAGGCCTAAGGCGATAAGGCCGGTATTTGTCAGAAAGAAAATGGTGCTTGAGAGCAGAACCGGGACGATGATAAATGGGAAATCGCCGGCTGTTACGCCACCGACTGTGCCACCGGCCAGCACAAAAATATAGCCCGCCACATACGCCGATATAGCATAATTGCACGCATTGAAGAGCATCTTATACCATGCAACTTTATGCTTGATATCGCTCACATTAATAATGGTTACTATGCTGGCAATTGCCGCTGCCTCGGGGCCGAGAAGAAGGCTTGTTGCAAAAATGATCGCAAAACTGACGGAGATAAAGGCATTCTTTGGGAGCTGGATGGTGAATGAATCGGCCACAAAAATGAGCAGCGCAAATAATGCGACCTCCACCCAGGGTAGTACGGGTTTCATAAGTAAGCTAGCTACCAGAACTGCAAGCGCCGCCGCATACGTGCTATAAAAAAATATTCTAGCTCTTACTGTGATATCGTTCACTGTGTATACATCAAACAACTGCTAGATGAATTACAAGGTTCAGGATCAGAATTTAGAGTAGAAAAGGGCAAAAAGGACCGACATCGCTAAGATTAACCCATTCTACTGCCAGCACCACCAGCTAAAATCAGGCTCGCGAGGGCTGCAAGAATAATTAGAATGCGAGCTTTCAACAATGGAGACCTCCTTTTAGGTTCTCTTCCTCTCCGCTTACATTGGAAAGGCCATTACTACTTCGCTCAACTACATCGTACTAGTACCATTCGCTTTGATCAGAAGAGTTTCGATGCCGGTCCAAAGATTACGGCTATCTTGTTATCAAAAATATGCATGTAATTAGCCTAACACAGTTACTTACGCCTTACCAGGGATAGGCTCGATTAATCCATAGTTGTTATCTTTTCGCTTGTATACTACGTTGACCTCTTCCGTGTCAGCGTTGGTAAAGACAAAGAAATCGTGGCCCAAGAGTTCCATCTGCATGGCGGCCTCTTCCGGGTCCATCGGTTTTACGGCCACCTGCTTAACCTTCACTATTCTGGATCCCTCTTCTAGCTCTTCTTCGGCGGCCTCTACAAAATTAGCCGCGATCTCACCGAGCCCTGGCGCATGTTTTGCACTCTTGTAGCTCTTACTCTTGAACCTCTTGATCTGCCTTTCAAGCTTGTCAACAACCATGTCTATCGATGCATACATGTCGCTTGAGGATTCCTTTGCCCTGAGAATCGGGCCTTTCGGGAAGACGGTTACCTCGACCGTCTTTGAGTTAACGATGCTCCGGTTCTTCTCATCGTTGAACTCAATCTCAATCTTCTGTATTTGATCGAAGTACCTCGTGATCCTCCCTATCTTTTCTTCCGCATACGAACGCAGCGCATCCGTGACATTAATATGCCTGCCCTTCACGATAATTTCCATGCGACACACCCCTATCGATGTAAGTAAAGTAACCGCTAAAAACCCAACCGGTAATCAACCAAGGCTGTTTAAAAGGTAAGACTGGTTTGTAAGCATGATCACCAAGGCTGTCCTTGTAAGAATAATTTACCAGCAAATCAAACATTCAACACATGTGTTGAATGTTCCCCAACCCGCACATTTGTGTCGTTTATGAACGCAAAACCCCATGTATGGAATACATGGGGTGTTGTTGTTGGTGTTAAGCTTCCCCTATGCTAGACAATCTTTTGAACATTGGAAGCCTGAGGACCGCGGTCACCCTCGACGATCTCAAACGAAACTTTTTGGCCTTCGTCGAGCGTCCTGTAGCCGTCCTCACTAATGGCAGAAAAGTGCACAAATACATCGTCTCCGCTTTCCCGTTCGATGAATCCATAGCCTTTCTCCGCGCTAAACCACTTGACCGTTCCCTGAAGCACGCGCACCTCCTAAATAAAACCACAAACCAACAACTAAACACTAGCATACCGCCATATTCCCACCAGGGCAATACCAAGGCAGCATCTATAGCTAAATACATAACACTCGAACGACTTATTGACCAGGAATAATTTTCCATTTTACAAAAATATGGCTGTAGCCCTATAGGTGCACTTGTAATATGTAAGTGAGGTGAGGGATAAGATACTGGGCTTTCGTTTAGCTGACCTGGTCTTTGACCCCACACTCGCCTGCGGGAGGCCTTGCAGTCCCTTTAGGACCACTAATACCCCTCTCGTCCTCCTGGAACGGCAGGTCTTACTCCTAAGACGCACCATGCTCAGCCATACGGGATTCTCACACCTGTTCAGCCCGCACGCCTTACGTGGATCCTTTCGCCTGCGTCTGGCATGGACTACCTGGTTGATGACGGAGAAATCCGACAAACCGGGGCAACCACAGACCTAAACGGAAGCCCAGATAAACTATTTTACCCGCATTTTTGGTGGACGACAACTGATGTATCGTTCATCTGCCCTCAAGCGGTGTCCTTGCAACCGTCACAACTAATACTTCGGATGCGCCCGCTTTCCTTAGGGCGATGGCGCATTCATTCACTGTACTGCCAGTGGTATACACATCGTCTACCAACAGCATTCTCCCCGAAACCTGAGCTTTTGCGACAAACACCCCTTTAACGTTACTGGACCGGTCGGCCAGGCCCAGCTTGTTCTGTTCGGGGATATCCCGAATCTTTACCAAATCCCGATAGAGGGGTTTATTAAAGAGGAGCGATAGCTCCTGAGCGATAAGCTTAGATTGATTATATCCCCGCTTTGCTTCCTTGTACCTGGTAAGGGGCACAAATGCTATAGCACCCACATTATCCATTAATTCTGATGAGCAATCGGCTATAAACCTGGCGAGATATAGCGCAATTTTCTTGCCGTTTTTATACTTCAGGTGGTGGATTGCTTCCTTTAAACTCCCCGCGTAACTGCCGCCGGAGCGCGCGAGAGAAAAGTGCAGTATTTTACCGGTGCAATCCCGGCATTCATCAACGGTCCTTCGGCAGGGTTTACCACACCTTCTGCAGATGGTCCCGCTGATTTTTGGAAAGCTCTCAAAGCATTCGGTGCAAACTACTTCGGTAGACGGCTTTCTGCAAAGCCTGCATCTTGGCGGAAATACCAGGTCAAGAAGACTCCTAAACATCCCATGTATCGCCCCTCCGGGATAGTATACTACATAACCGCCCTTAGGGCATACTGCCACACTGGGATAGTAACCAGGCTAATCAGTGTTGTTGCAACTATTACGGCAGGCAAAAAATCGGTATCAAGGCCATACTTTAAACCCACTATCATCGAAAACATAGCGGTCGGCATCGAGGCCTCGAGTATCGTAATCCCCGTATCAACCTGGGGCATGCTAAGCATGCTCGCGCTGAGGAGCCCTATAAGAGGAGCGAGCGCGAGCTTAACCAGACCTGTAATACCGATCTCAAGCTTGTAGCGGCCCATATCACCAATATCAAGAGCAAGACCAATTGAGAGCATTATCAAGGGTACTGTAGCCCCAGCTAGAAACCCGATCACATCAGTCGTAAATTTTGGCAGCTCGATGCCTATACCTTTCACTGTAAACGCCGCTATGAGCCCGAGAAGTGGTGGGAACGTGATGATTTCCTTTACCTTGTTTATCCGCTCCTGGCCTTCGCCATACTTATCAGCGACAAACAACCCTACAGTAAACATAAAGATAACCGTTCCAAAGATATCGTAGAAAACCGCCCTGACGAGGTTTTCAATACCAAAAAACTGGAGCGTTAAAGGAAATCCCAGGTAGCCCGTATTACCTATCGATGCTGCAATAAGAAGAGCTCCAAAGGTAGGGCGATTAAGGCGCATAAAACGTGCGATCATAAAAGCGGTTCCCATGCTTAACGCCACAATTACAAGCGCTAGTAAGGGTATTTTCAAGAGGGATAGTGAAACATCTGACTCGAAGACAGCCCGGAATATAAGTGCCGGCATAGTCAGGTAAATAATTACATTATTTAGAACGGCGTTATCCTCTTTCTTAAGGAGGCCGGTCTTTTTACTTAAAAATCCAATCGATATGAGTATTAAAATCGATAGGATTATGCTAATGAGCTCGCCTATCTAGCTTCCCGCCTATCTAGAAAACGAGCAGGACCCCTGCTTATTTTCCTGAGAATTGAAAATGGAACAACGAGAATTAAATGGATTATTTTCCATAGGGATAGCGCCACTTCGTTACAAATAAAATCCCATCAGGCAAATAGCTCGGAGATCGAGATATCATAGGGGGGCTTTAGTACCCCGCGATCGGTGATTATCCCTGATACCAAGCGATTGGGAGTAACATCAAACGCCGGATTCGCAACGTGTACGCCCTCGGCGGCGACCCTATTGCCGCCAAACTCAACCACTTCACCGGGGGCCCTTTCTTCGATCGGTATTTTACCCCCATCGGGGAGCGAGGTGTCTATCGTCGAAACGGGCGCAGCGACATAAAATGGTATATTGTGCTCCTTTGCCAGCACCGCAACTGAGTACGTGCCTATCTTGTTGGCGACATCACCGTTTGCAGCTATCCTGTCGGCACCAACAACCACCTTATCAATCCTACCGAGGCTCATGAAATAGCCTGCCATATTATCGCATATGAGGGTAGTGGGGATGCTTTCCCTCATCAACTCCCATGCCGTTAGGCGAGCCCCTTGCAGGAGGGGCCTCGTCTCGTCGGCGTATACGTGAATATTCTTGCCCTGGTTATGGGCCGACCGTATCACCGCAAGAGCGGTACCATAATCTACAGTTGCAAGTGCCCCGGCATTGCAGTGGGTGAGGACATTATCGCCATCTGCTATTAGTTCAGCCCCATACCTCCCCATCTTCATGCTCATTTCAAGCTCTTCTTCAGCGATTTTATCGGCCTCTTCTTTTAAAACCCTTTTCAGCCTGCTCACGGCAAGGTGCGAACTCGCATGAGCCCTCTTCCCCATACGATCGAGCGCCCAGAAGAGGTTTACCGCTGTCGGCCTTGTAGCGCCGATAACCTCTGTCGCTCTTTCAAGCTCCTGTAAAAATTCGGGGGTGCTCCTTGCGCTCGATTGTGCAGCGGCAAGAGCTACAGCATAAGCTGCCGCAACGCCGATTGCTGGTGCTCCCCTAACGCTTAGAACCTTTATTGCCTCAGCAACCCTTAAATAGTCAGATGTTTCGATGTATACTTCCTTAAGGGGAAGCATTGTCTGATCTATTAAGATGACCTTGCCATTCTTCCACTCGATGGTTTTCATTCCAGGCCTCCAAGATATAACATAAAGTCTTACTGTAATAAAGTGCCGCTACTAGTGCTGCAGTCATGTAAAAGCCATCAGCTCTCAGCCGTCAGCAGGTGGGTAAGAGACGAGGGTATTCACCCTCCCCTAGCCCCTCCCTTAATGGCTACTCATTACCCACATCTCTGTTAAATATTAGATACGCTTGTGATATATCAT
Source organism: Anaerolineae bacterium (assembly GCA_035643475.1). Classification (GTDB taxonomy): domain Bacteria; phylum Actinomycetota; class Aquicultoria; order Aquicultorales; family Aquicultoraceae; genus DASQQM01. The sequence continues at coordinate 11,038 of DASQQM010000237.1, forward strand.
TTAACCTCTTCATGCCACGCCAGAGGACCTTTACTCCGGGGTCACCGTCTTGTCTCCTACCTAGAAACCCACCTAGCTTAGCAATT
>DASQQM010000238.1:0-3690 GCA_035643475.1 Anaerolineae bacterium
TCTTATGCGATCAAGTGCATGAAGCCCCAGAGTAGGTTCGATCTTTATGATTCAACCGCAAGCCAGGTTTATGTCGGGCTTGATAAGATACGGGAGACATCAAGCGGCACCAACTGGGGTGCCAGGTGGAAGGCGGCCGTAGATAATACGGCACGTCAGGTCGTCACCTACAACGGTGCGGTGATAGCCGCCTATTACTTTTCGAGCTGCGGGGGCCATACCGAGAACATCGAGCTTGCATGGCCAAACGCGAGCGCCCAGCCCTACCTTAAAGGCGTAAGCGATCTCAATTCTTCCGGCAGGGCGTATTGCCAGCATGATAAGAACACGAGCTTCTCCTGGTCGGTATCGATGAGCAAGGCCGATTTCGAATCTAAACTCGGCATCCCGAACATCGTGGGCTTAAGGGTGACAAAGACCGGGGTATCGCCACGCATAGTGGAGCTTGAGATCATACAATCTAACGGGACGAGAACGAGCATGCAGGGGGGCACCTTCCGATCGAAGCTACGCTTAAAGAGCACCTGGATTAGTAATATGGGAGGAACCTTCCCCGACGTTCCGTTGAATTACTGGGCGTACGCCCAGATAGAGACCCTCGCCGAGCAAGGAGTCATATCGGGCTACGCCGATGGGACATTCAGGCCGGAGGTTACCGTAACACGGGGTGAATTTGCCAAGATGCTCTGCGTTTCTCTGGGAATTCCTAACGAAACCACAACGACGTTTAGCGACGTACCGAGCACCTACTGGGCCTCCCCGTACATCGGTGCCATGGCCAATCTCCAGATAGTAAACGGATACCCGGACGGAACCTTCCGTCCAAACGCAAATATTACCCGCGCCGAAATATCGACCATCATATCGAGGGCCATGGGCTTGACTCCCGGATCGGTTTCGGTTTCATTCTCCGATGTCTCGCCTACCTATTGGGCGAAATCGGATATCGAGCTGATGGCGTCAAATAGCCTTGTCACCGGCTACGAAGACGGGTGTTTCAGGCCCGATTCGAATGCCAAGAGATGTGAGGTCGCCGTAATAATCTACCGGACACTAGGACTCATTCAATAAGCCACGTGCCTTTGCCACTCGCCAATTTTTTTTTACCAAATCGCTTTTTACAGAATCGCTTTTATTGTAAAATTAATAACTGTGCAATAAAGTCACCGAGCACTTGGATACTATAGGTTCGTTATATTACTTACAAAGAGATCGGAAAGCCTTTGAGCCTACTGGGACGGTGGGCTGATACAGATTCGGGCCAGTGTATATAGCATCGTTACAGCACGTTCTACAGCATGAGGGGGCTTTCGTGATATTTTCCCGTAATGGGTGGCTAACGCCTTACAGTAAGTACCTGGTCAACCCAAGAGAGGGCGGTCCTGCCGCATATGACTATCTTATCGATTCATTAAGGAAAAATTTGCTAATAAATTTCTTAGGAGGCCGTATCTTTTCCTCCGATCCTTCGTCTTTTCATTTTGGAAGGGTAAGGTCGGCAATCCCGGGTATCGAGAGCGGGGGGTTGTATGGATAACCTCAGCAACCTCGACATCCTGGTAATGAACGCCAAACAATTACATAGGGATGCCCTCACGGCTCTCTACGATAAGTACCTTCCGCATGTGTTCCGTTATATCTATTACCAAGTTGATGATAGAGCTGTAGCAGAGGACCTTACATCAGAGACGTTTGTAAAGATGCTCACAGCAATCCCCGATTTCAGGGAGGGTGGTAGATCGTTTTACCCGTGGCTGCTGAGGATTGCAAAGAACACAACATTTGATTACCTGAGGTCTAAATCTAAGGAGCCGTATGTACTACTCGACGAGGAGATTGAGGAGCTCATATTTGATCGGGGGAATACATTTGACCTCGAACATGCGGTCATCCGGGACCTTGACGCTGAGGAGGTTAAGAAGGCTGTTAGGAAGCTAACAGAAGAGCAACAGCAAGTGCTCCTGTTAAAGTTTACGATGGGCCTCTCAAATGCCCAAGTAGGTAAGGTGTTGGATAAAACTGAGGGTTCCGTTAAATCACTGCAGGTGAGGGCATTATCCTCTCTCAAGAGGTTGCTCGGTGGGCAGCACAGACCGGATGAGAGGATTGAGCCGATGGCCGGTATCGCTAAGAGAGAGCCGGTAAAGCAGGTGTGAGCTATAGGAATGAGCTTTGTTCACGTTATGAATGAAGGGCCTGGAACCGGTAAATCCGGTGACAAGAGGGTCTTCGATCATCGATTAGTGTGGATGAGCGCAGACGGTGGATGAGATGAAAGAACCAAGTGAGAATAACAAAAAATTGGAAAATGCGCTTGATTACAGCATAAAGCTGTTAAACTCCGGCGCCTCAATCGATGACTGCCTGAGGATGTACCCAAACCAGCGCAAGGAGCTTAAAGCTCTGCTTGAGGCAGCGACCTGCGTCAAATCCGCTTATCCGGGGTACCCACAGTTACGACCATCAAAGTGGTATGCAAAGGCGGGGAGAGAGAGGTTTATCGCCGCAATCGAGGGAGGCGCTCCACCGGCAGCACTCACAGCTGGCGCAGAGAAGGTCCAGGCAACCCAGGGCCTGTCCATTATGAGAGGTATCTACCGAAAGGCTGCAACGGTAGCTGCGGCAGCTGCCGCAGCGCTGCTTATAACGACGGGTGGGCTTGTGCACGCATCGGATAGTAGTATGCCGGGAGATTCGCTCTACGGTGTTAAGAGGATTGCTGAAAATGCCCAGCTTATGCTCACTTTTGATAGTGAGAGCAGGGCGAGGTTGCATTATGAATTCGCCCAGAGAAGGATTGCCGAGGCGAGGTATATGATAAAGGCAGGGGAGCAGGACGAGGCCGCTCGCATCTCTAAAGAGGCCAAGGATAACTTATCCGAAGCAAAGCGCGTTGCTAAGGTAATACCGCCTGCTGAGCAGGATAAATTGGAGAACGCAATCGAATCACTCGGCAGCGAAGATGCTCAAACGGATGGTTCTACTGAGGCCAAGTCCAGTGTACCTGCCGAGACGACTACTGCTCAGGGGCCGGATGCCAAGGTTGCTATAGCAACCGATACCACCTCATCAGTATCGGATGATTCCACCCAGACGATAGAGACGCACACGAGGGTGGCCCGTACATCGGTGACTACATCAGGTAGCAAGTCCGCAGCGTCGCTGGCTCCGTTTGCGGTCGATAGCGTAACCGTATCCCGCAGGTACATCAGCCCAAACGGCGATGGGGTAAGAGATACCGTCTCAATACACATAAGCGGTGCGACGGAGGAGAGTTTCTCGGTTGCACTTTATAAAGGATCGGTAAAAGTTGCCGTCATCGCCGAGCGGTTATCAGGAAAGGACCTTAGCATAAACTGGAATGGCAAGGATACCGGGGGCAATAGGCTCCCTGATGGTGGTTATTCTATCATGGTGCTGAGCCGTACCGGGCAGCTTGCTAACGTAAAGGCCGACATAACGGTGGACACAGTGCCACCGTCGGTAACTCTTATCGAGCCGCCTGCCAATGTAACGACGGACGTGCTTAAGCCGAGATTTATGTGGCAGGCGAGCGATGATGTCGAGTCGTACACGCTCAGGCTGAGCTTAGATGGCATTGATACTGAATTGCAGGGCATCACGAACGATTTCTACCTGCCTGAGTATAACCTTTTGCCGGGCATTTGGAGGTGGAGCGTTCACGCAATC